>JBMNNQ010000018.1:0-20943 GCA_050942615.1 Dethiobacteria bacterium
ACAGGGGCTTATAGGCATGGAAAAAACCAAGGGCGAACAGGGACTCCGCCAAAGCAGGGATCTGGTCCGCAATTGGCATAATAAAGGGGAGGGCAGAATAACTATCATGCTAGGGCCGCACGCCCCTTATACCTGTCCCCCGGAATACCTGCAGGCAGTCGGCGAGCTGGCCGGTGAATTAAGCGTGCCCATTCACATACATTTGGCAGAAACACGCAGCGAAGTAGAGGAATCATGCCGAAAATATGGGAAAACCCCGGTTGAACTGGTAAACGAAACCGGTTTGCCAGCACATAATTTACTGGCAGCACACTGCGTACACCTTTCCGCAGAAGATATAGAAATTTTAGCCGCAGAAAACATCGCTGTAGCACATAACCCCGGCAGTAATTTAAAGTTGGGCAGCGGTCTGGCGCCGGTGACAGAGCTGTTGCAAAAAGAGGTTTTGGTATCCCTGGGCACAGACAGTGCCGCCAGCAACAACAATCTTGATCTGCTTGAAGAAATGAGACTGGCAACACTGTTGCAGAAAGGGCTGCAGGAAAACCCCGCTGTAATACCGGCAGAAACGGCCTTCAAAATGGCTACCGTCAACGGCGCCCGGGCTCTTTTCCTGCCTGGGGACACAGGCACACTTAAGAAGGGGGCAAAGGCAGATTTGGCCTTGTTCAAACTCCAGCGTCCACACTGCCACCCCCTGCACAATCCCACTGCACATTTAGTGTACAGCGCCGGGGCCGGCGACGTGGACCTGGTAATGGTTGACGGCCGGGTGTTGATGGAAAAGGGCCGTTTGTTAACTATCGATGAAGAAAAAATACTGCATGAAGCCTCCCAAAGGGCTCAAAGATTGACAGGAAATTAATAGACGCCACCGATATTTAGCCGGAGGGATCATAATTGATCATATTATTAACAAATGATGATGGCATTTTTGCTGAAGGTATCCAGGTTTTAGGGGAAACACTGTCCCAAAATAAAAATGTTGATCTTTATATTGTCGCCCCCGATCATGAACGCAGTGCAACAGGCCATGCTATTACCATGCACCGCCCCCTGCGGGCCGAAGAAGTTAAATTTCCACACAACCCCGTTTTAAAAGGCTGGTCTGTCAACGGAACACCTTCAGACTGTGTTAAATTAGCCGTTGAATACCTGCTTCCCCAGAAACCGGACCTGGTAATATCCGGTATAAACCAGGGTGAAAATTTAGGCACAGACGTTTTATATTCAGGAACAGTATCTGCAGCCCTGGAAGCGATGATCCTTGGCATCCCTGCCTTGGCAGTATCCCTGGCAACTCAAAAAAATCCTGACTTTCGCTTTACCGCAAATTTTTTGCGTTGTTTCTTAAATGTCCTGGGCAGCCATCACCTTCCGGAAAAAACCTTGTTGAATATTAACGTTCCCGGTAAAAATCACCGGGATATCGCCGGCATCGCGATCACACGGCTTGGTTTACGCCTTTACCGCAATGCCTTTGAAAAACGGGTTGATCCCCGGGGCAAGGATTACTACTGGCTGGCCGGAAGTGCGGTTGATGAGGTAAGTCCGGAGGAAAAGGATACTGATATAGCAGCAGTTAACAACGCTTATATTTCTGTCACCCCTTTGCATTTTGACTTGACCAACTACCCCCTGATCGAAAAATTACAGGAAATTAAATGGAGAGCATAATTTTTTTTCAAGGCAACAAGTTTAAGTCATTTTTCCGGTAGTTCCCCTTCAGTTCACACTTTGTCAGCAGGAGGGGGATACCAACAAATATTTTTGTATAGGTGATCTTTTTGAAAATAGAAAAACAGGCATTAAATTGTTATAGAATTCCCCGCCACGGAAAAATGTTGGTAGAAGCCCGTGTCTATCTTAACGATTATTTGTACCAAAATTATTTGGAAGAGGAATCCTTAAAACAACTTTGTGATGCTGCCTGCCTGCCCGGACTTTATAAATATGTCATCGGCATGCCCGACATCCATTCCGGCTACGGTCTGCCGATCGGCGGGGTAATGGCCATGCAGGTACCCGACGGCCTTATTTCAGCCGGTGCGGTAGGCATGGATATAAACTGCGGGGTCAGGCTTTTGCGGACAACGCTTAACGTCGACGACTTAAGCAAAAAAGACCTGGAAGCCCTGCTTTTAGCAATCGTATCCAGGGTCCCGACGGGAATTGGCAAAACCAGCAAACACCAGGCCCGGCTGGGCAAACATTTTGCAGATATTATAGAAAATGGTTTTGACACCCTTTTAAAATTAGGTTATGCCCGCCCCGAGGACCGTCATTATATTGAAGAGGAAGGGTTTTTCCCCAGCGCAGATCTTTCCCGGGTCAGTAAAAGGGCCCGCGGACGGGGAAACCAGCTATCTACAATCGGCGGCGGAAACCATTTTATTGAATTAGGCAGAGTGGCAGAAATTTTTGATCGGGAAGGTGCTGATCTATTTAAGCTTTCCCGGGACAGGCTGAGCATTCTTATTCATACCGGCAGCCGGGGTTTTGGCCACCAGATCTGCACAGATTATGCTGCTATCATGCTTAAAAGTGCAGGGCGCTACGGCATTGAACTGCCCTCCCGGGGACTGGCCGCCGTCCCCATAAACTCCCCGGAAGGTAAGGATTATTTTGCAGCGATGTCCGCAGCGATCAATTTTGCCTTTGCCAACCGGCAAATCATTACCTATGATGTGCGCGAGGCCTTTGGCGATTACTTTCAATGCCCTGACACAGAACTGGATTTGGGCGTAGTCTACGATGTGGCCCATAACATTGCCAAATTTGAAGAAATTGAAGGCCGGGAAGTTCTTATCCACCGCAAGGGGGCCACCCGCGCTTTACCCCCGGGACACCGGGGCAACCCGCCTGTTTACCGTGCCTACGGTCATCCGGTTATTATTCCGGGCAGCATGGGCACCTCTTCCTATGTTATTGTTGCCACCCCGAAAGTGGTGGAAACCTTTCATTCTGTCAACCACGGAGCCGGCAGAATTATGTCCAGGCGGGAAGCCAAAAGGCAAATTACCGTGGAAATGTTAAGAAAACAGTTGGGCCGGGTTCTCTTTCATGGTGACAAAGAGAGAAACATCCTGGACGAGGCTCCCAAGGCCTATAAGGATATTGATGCCGTTATAGATACGCTGGCCGAAATAGGCATCATCAAAAAAGTAGCCCGCCTGACACCCTTGGCAGTAATCAAAGGTGAAGGGGGAGGGGGCTAGAAAACACCCCCCTACAGAAACGGCCATTCAACATGAGTAGCGGCTGTTTTTTCCTGACCTGCAAGCGGTTGCAGCTTCATGGCGAGCACTCAGCCGGCACAACGCTCCAGGCAACTGTTTTGTCCTGACCTGCAAGCGGTTGCAGCAGCCAAACGTTGGCTTTGTACTGAAATGATCATGGCTATTTTTATAAATGTTACATAAAAGCAGTGATACTTTCCCCCTGTAAACCATAGAATGTTTTATAAAGGGGGAAGTATTTTTTGTTTCTTTGGGAAAAGAAAATTGCTTCGGAATGGAAAAAAGGTATTGTGCCCCTGCTGTTATTATTGGTGACAATTTCAGGTTACCTGAACTTTATGCTTTTCAACAACACCGGCCCGGGCAAAATCCTGGGGGCCGCCTTACAAAAAATGGAACAAAACAAAAGCTGCCTCACAGTGGAAATTCAAGAAAAGGGGCAGACCTACAATTTGAATTTTAGTGGTAACTTCAAAAACGGTGAAATTTATGGACAGCTTCCCGCTTATGAACTTGAGGTATACAAGCATGCCTCGGGCATACTTTTTATAAAAGATTTAAAGGACCACCTTTGGAAAAAAGCCCCGGCACTGGAACTGCAGTCCCTGCAGGAATATTTCATTTCCCCTTTTGAGCTGCTGGCAACCTGGTCCCCTCTTTTCAGCAGTGCCCGCCTGGTAAACATTCCTGAAAGCCGGGAAAAGGCAATCCTGCTGCACGTTCCCGCTACTGAACTTGCTGAAACAGGCTTTCTGCAAAACCAACCGCCAGACTGCCTTTCCCAACTAAAATGTCTTGTTTTTTTAGAACTGGAAGATTTGTTTATTAACCAGGTTGTTTTTTCCCTGCAAAACGACGAAGGCACAGGCAGTATTTTTTCCCGCACTTTTTCCTTCAGCTATTCCCCGGAAGATATAGGTGAAATAATGCCGGCAGGAATAGAACAGCTTTGCAAAGATGCAGTTCTGTAACCCTTCATTATTTTTTTTAACCTGCCGTTTAAATCCAAACAAAGCAACATTTACAAAATTTGCAAATAAACGTTCAAAAAATTTGCATACAAAATCCTTGCATCATCGCCAATATAGTTTATAATAGATTTGATGTATTAAAAATTAACAGGGCAGCAGTTAATTGGCAAATGCAGGGGAGGGAGGCAAGTTCCTATTTTTTAGGGGAACTTTTTTCTTTTTTCCCCGTTGCTACAAGGGGTTCAGCAGCCTTCTGCAGCAGGTTTCAGGCTGTTTTTTCAAACTGATTCCCAACATGTTTTTTTAAATAATATCCTTTGAGGAGGGTTTTACTTGTCAGAAAAACAACAACTTTTTACAGGTACTGCAGATTACATCGCATCAGGGGAACTGCAAAACAGTGTCAATATTTCCATGGCTATAGGCAGGCCCCTGCTGATTAAAGGGGAACCGGGAACAGGTAAAACTGTACTGGCACACAGTATTGCCAAGGGTTTGCAGAAAGAACTGTTCATCTGGAATATTAAATCGACAACCAAAGCCAAAGACGGCCTTTACGTTTACGACACGGTGCAGCGGCTTTATGACAGCCAATTTGGCGATCATGACGTTTCCAATATAAAACACTACATAAAACTTGGCAAGTTGGGTGAGGCTTTTGTATCACCCGAACAGGTCGTGCTCCTGATTGATGAAATTGATAAAGCCGACTTGGAATTTCCAAACGACTTATTGTGGGAACTGGATATGATGAACTTTAATATTCCGGAAACAGGAGAAACAATTCATGCCCGCTACCGGCCCATCGTTCTCATTACCAGTAATGCCGAAAAAGAATTGCCCGATGCTTTCTTAAGACGCTGTGTTTTTCATTACATTACTTTCCCCGATGAAGAGATGATGAAAGAAATAGTACACGTCCATCATCCCCATCTGGAAAAAACACTTTTGGAAGAAGCGATCAAAGCTTTTTACTGGGTGCGCAATATCCAGGGGCTGCAGAAAAAACCAAGCACCAGTGAACTGTTGGACTGGGTACAGGCGTTGGCCGTAGGCGGTCTTGACCCTGAAAAAATCAGCAAGGAACTGCCTTTTTTAGGTGTTCTGTTAAAGAAAGACCGGGATTTCAACGCTGTATTGCAACGGCTGTCCGGCCGGGGTGCGCCAAGGAGAACTTCCCTGCCGGGCCTATGGCAGTAGAAAAGGCAGGAAAAACAGATGTTTATTGACTTCTTTTACTTGTTAAGAAGCTATGGGGTGCCGGTTTCCCTTACAGAATGGATGGCTTTAATGGAGGCGCTCAGCTTGGGAATGGCGCATTCCAGTCTTTATGGTTTTTACTGCCTGGCCCGCGCCGTGCTGGTAAAAAGTGAGGCCTATTATGATCGCTATGATCAGGCCTTCCAACATTATTTTGAAGGCATCGAAACCCCTGTAGAGCTGACGGAAAAGGTTTTGGAATGGCTTGAAAATGCCCTGCCGCCGCTGCGTATTTCCCCTGAAGAGCGCCAGCTTTTTCAAGAATGGGATCTGGATGAACTGCGTCGCCAGCTGGAAGAACGGTTGAAAGAACAAAAAGGCCAGCACCATGGGGGCAGCAAGTGGATTGGCACCGGGGGACGTTCGCCCTTTGGACATTCCGGTTATCATCCGGCAGGTGTGCGGCTCGGCGGCCGCTCGGTAAATAAATCTGCGGTCAAGGTAGCTGCAGAGCGCAATTTTCGCAGTTTCCGAACAGATGAAGTCATCGGAGTCCGGCAATTTGAGGTGGCCCTGCGCAAACTCAGGCAGCTGAGCAGCAGGGTGGAAGGCCCCCTGGATGAACTTGATATCGAGGAGACCATTGAATCAACAGCTGAAAAAGGGGGACTGCTGCACCTGGCCTGGGCCCGTTCACGTAAAAATGCCATGAAAGTGATCCTGCTGATGGATTCCGGCGGTTCCATGTTTCCTTATATGCGCATCTGCAGCCAGCTTTTTACAGCTATGAACAGGGCCAGCCATTTTAAGGACCTGCGTTTCTACTTTTTTCACAACTGTGTTTATGATGATATCTTTCTGGATCCCTACTGCCGCCATACCAATAAAATTAAAACAGAACAACTTTTAAACCTCTTGGAACAGGACTACAAGTTAATCATGGTCGGCGATGCCAGTATGGCCCCCAGTGAACTGCTGATGGTTAACGGTGCGATAGACTGGAATATGTATAATGAAGAACCGGGTATCTTATGGTTGCAGCGCATTGCCGCCCATTTTCATCACGCCATCTGGTTAAATCCTATTTTAGAAGAGTACTGGGAATGGACCGAAGGCTATTACACCATTGCCCGCATCAAAGAAATTTTTCCGATGTTTGAACTGACTGTGGAGGGCCTGGATCAAGCGATCAAGAAGCTTAAAGTTAAAATATAAACTTCAGGAGAGAAGGTTGCCGGTTGACAAAAGAAGATCGTTTCCAAAAACAGCTAAATTTTATCATCGAAATCGATAAACTTAAACAGGTGTACAGGCAAACTTTCTTAACAGACGGTTCCCGTAAAGAAAACGATGCTGAACATTCCTGGCACCTGGCCCTGATGGGTATTTTACTTTCAGAACATGCCCTGCACAAGGATTTAAATATATTACGTGTTCTTAAAATGGTTTTAATTCACGACCTTGTTGAAATAGATGCCGGCGACACCTATTGTTACTCCCGGGAACGTGTTCATAAGGAAGAATTTGTTAAGGAACAAAAAGCGGCAAAAAGGCTTTTTGGCTTACTGCCTGCCGATCAGGCCCAGGAATTTATGGAACTATGGACAGAATTTGAACAGCGGCAAACCCCGGAGGCCTGTTTTGCCGCGGCACTGGATAGATTTCAACCCTTGTTGCATAATTACATTACGGAGGGAAAATCGTGGCAGGAACACGGCATTACAAGTGAACAGGTTATAGCCCGCAATAAGTATATCGGGGAAGGTTCAGCCTTGCTTTGGGATTATGCCCGGAAAATGATCCAAAAGGCTGAAGAAAAAAGGTTTCTGCATCAAAGTTAAAAACAAGAAGATAAAGAGAAAAGGAAAGGGGTGCATTTCATGCTTGGGGCAATAGCCGGTGATATCATCGGTTCCGTCTATGAAAGAAAAAATGTTAAAACAACGGATTTTGAGCTGTTTGCCCCCGAAGCAACCTTTACTGATGATACCGTTTTAACCGTTGCCGTGGCAGAATGCATTTTAAAGGGTAAAAACTATGCAAAAACAATAAAAGCTTATGGCAGGCGCTATCCCCATGCCGGCTATGGATTGGCGTTCCGCAAGTGGCTGGTATCTGACAGCCTTTTACCCTATAACAGTTTTGGTAACGGGGCCGCCATGCGGGTCAGCCCGGTGGGTTTTGCCTATGACACCCTGGAAAAGGTGTTGGCAGAAGCCAAAAACAGTGCAGAGGTAACCCATAACCACCCTGAAGGGATCAAAGGCGCACAGGTTACTGCCGCGGCCGTTTTTTTGGCACGGCAGGGGACCGGCAAAGAGGAAATCAAGCAATATCTGGCTAAACAATTTAATTATAACCTGGAACAGACCCTGGATGAAATCCGCCCGCACTACCGCTTTGATGCTTCCTGCCAGGGTTCTGTACCGCAGGCCGTCAGGGCTTTTTTAGAATCTACAGACTATGAAGATGCTGTGCGCAAAGCAATTTCCTTGGGCGGGGACAGCGATACCATCGCCTGTATAACCGGGGGAATCGCCCAAGCCTGCTACCGGAAGATCCCCACCTTTATTATTAAAAAAGTGAAGGCGCGCCTCGCCCCCGAGCTGTGGGAAGTAGTAGAGCAGTTCAACCGCATGGTTGGTATTGCACTTTAATAGCGTAACGTAACAGTTTTTTCCCTGTTTTAAACTTTTTTATTATATTGCTTGCACTGGCAACCGTAGCTTAGCCCTCCCGAAAAACCTTGCAAAACTTTTACAAAACAACCTTCTTTTCAGTAGAAAGCAGTAACAAACCTTCCCCGGCTTCACCTGCGGCTCCAACCACAGCACCGTCCGGATCGGCAATCAAGCTATTGCCCAAACTGACCATCCCTAAATGAGTGCCGACTGTATTGGCCTTTAAAACATGCACCTTGTTTTCTGCCGCCCTGGTGATGGGAATGGCCCTATTTTTTTCCAGTTTCCAGCGCGATTCTTTAGGGTTATAATAATGGGCGGCGAGGATAAAAATATATGCGGCCCCTTTTTCCTTTAATTCCTGTGCCAGCAAAGGATAGTTTTGGTCCCGGCAGATAATCACCCCTATTTTAGAGCCCCTGTAGGGGAAAACAAGGCTTTCTTTCCCCTGATTAAAATATTTTTCTTCTATCTCTGTTAAATAGATTTTATCATAGGTAAATTGTTTCCCCCCCGGCAAAAATATCCCCGCCCTGTTAAGCAGCAGGTTGTCCTGCCGGTAACCATAGCCGATTATGGCCCCAACATAAAGTTCGTCACACCGCCCGGCAATCTGTTGCAGCGTTTCAGCCAGTATTAAATTCAGATCTGATTCGGAAAGCAGGGCAGCATTATACCCTGTTAAAGACATTTCAGGAAAACAAACCAGTTCGACTTCCAGCCGGGAGGCTTCTTCCAGAAAAGAAATAATCCGCCGAGCATTGTTTTTATAATTTTCACTAAGGGCCATTTGGCACACCGCTAATTTCATCTATTTTCACCTGCTGTTCCTGCTTTTTTTCATAACCCTTTATCAATGGGCAGTATAACACCGGGAGCTGTGCCTTGTCCATTTTTAAGGCACCCGCGGATCCTGCACAGCCCCTGAATATGTCTCTAATTGCCGGCTCAAAGATAAAAAAACGTAAATTTGGATTTAAATGTCATACCCTGCGCTTGCCCGGGAAATAGCAGCGCTGCTGCCGGGAAATAATTTTAACTGTTTTTTACAACTTTTTTACCTTTTTATTATGTTCCCGGCGGGAAGGAATATACATTATTTTACCAAGTGGGAAAGCAGTTTTATACCGTTCATGAAAATGGACTGGTTTATCATAAAATTTTGGCCGCCCTGCAGCTTGACAAAAATAAGGCAGTAAGCTAAAATTATAATGATAATGATCACAAAGGGGAGTAGCTCAACTGGCAGAGCAGCGGTCTCCAAAACCGCAGGTTGCGGGTTCAAGCCCTGTCTCCCCTGCCAATAGTCCCGGGTAGTAGACTTTATTCTGCTGCCCGGGATTTTTTGCTTTTAGCAATACTTTTATTTGCTGCCAAAAACTATACCGGATCTGCACTAGATCTGCATAAGTGGAAATCAACTCCCGTAGCCGCTAAAGTCCATGCTTTTTACCGCCCAGCCAGCGATCCATAATCAAACAGGCCGCCAGATCGCCGGTCACATTAACTACAGTACGGCTCATGTCCAAAATACGGTCTACCCCGATAATGAGGGCAATACCGGATGAAGGTATACCCACACTGTTTAAAACCATTGCCAGGATGACAATACCCACCCCCGGTGTAGCCGGGGAACCGATGGAGGCCCCCAAAGTAGTCACAATAATCAGCAGCAGTTCCGGAAATCCCAGTTTAACGCTGAAAACCTGGGCCAGAAAAACCGTGGCTGCAGCCTGGTAAAGTGCCGTGCCATCCATATTAATAGTTGCACCCAAGGGTACAAGAAATTGTGAGATTGAAGGGCGGACGCCTAGTTTTTCTTCCGCCGTTTGCAGGGAAAGGGGCATTACCGCCGCCGAACTGGAGGTTGAAAAGGCAAGCAGCTGCACCTCGCGAACCGCCTGTAAAAACCGCCGCGGGCTAAAACGCGCTATAAAGGTAACCAACAGCAGGTAAACACAGACCATTGCCAATAAACCGAGCAGCACTGTACCTACATAAACAGCCATGCCCTTCAGCACATCCAGCCCGACCTTAATTGTAATCTGTGCCATTAAACCAAATACCGCCAGCGGGGCCAAGTGCATGGCCCAGCGTACAACTGTCATACAGACTTCCTGCAGTGAACCCATCAGACTTAAAATAGGTTGGGCCTGGGGCAATGGTATTGCCACCAGGGCTAGACCTATAATTACCGCAAACAGCACTATCTGCAGCATTTCCCGTTTCACCATCGAACTGAGCGGGTTTTCCGGAATAAGGCTGACAAACATTTCGGGCAGGTTGTTCAGATCTGTGCCCTCCGGTGCCCCATCACTGTTCAGGGTCAATTCCCCCGGGTCAACAACTGTCATCAGCCGGGCATCTATGTAGTTTCCGGGCCCGATAAACATACTGATACTTAAACCGATTATAATAGCCAATACAGTCGTCATTAAAAAATAAAAGGCAAGCCGTATCCCTACCTTTTTTAGCTGTTCAAGATCTTCGCTGGAAGCCAGCCCCCTGATAATGGAGGCAAAAATTAACGGGATGACGATCATCTGGATCAGCCCAAGAAAAATGTTGCCGGGTATAGCCAGCCAACTGCCTACTACTTCCACGGTTTCCCTTTTTAACAAAACTGCCTGGGACGTTAAAAGCATTCCGGCGGCCAGACCTGAAACCATAGCCACCAATATTTTAAGCCAAAGGCGCCCCCTAATCATTCCTTGTAAATACTGCACCAAATTAATAAAAGGTTTTGGCTGAACCAATTCAGAATTTTGTTTCATTTTCACTTCCCCATTTTTTCTTTTCCTTCCCAATATTAATATTAAAGAATAACCTCGCCAAATGCAATAGCTTTCCCGGGCTGCAGCAGGAAGGGGAGGGGTCTGGCTGTTTTAGCTGCCTGGCAAAAGGGATAAAAATTTTGTTGCCGGGGTAGATATTGGGGAATACCGGCATAAAAAACAAACCCCATTTAATATTTATTAAAGAGGGGTCCTGCAGCATCCCTTTACCTATCCAAAGGCTTCCTGCCCGATCCGGGAGGCTAAAGGAGCGATGTATATCAGTCTGTTATTTTTAACCTCGGTAGACCTGTTTATTTGCGGTGTTTCCTATGGCATTGCAGGTAAAAAGGTGCCCCTGACAGGTGTTTTATTAATGGCCGCCCTGTCTTCAATAATGTTTTCAATAGCATTTATGATCAGTGACACCTTTCTCAGTGAGGCAAACGTTTTTTTTGCCAAGGGCCTGGGAAAAATCCTGTTTATTACCCTTGGCATCTGGGTTTTAAGTAATGCAGCCACCGAGTCCTTGCGTTCAAAAAAAACAGATTGCACCCTGCTTGAATTTTTTATGCTTGGGTCCGCGACATCCGTAGATGCCTTTATAGCAGGGGCAACCCTTTCTTTTTTTGGTGGTTCACTACACTGGGCACTGTATGTGTTTGTTTTTAGTTTTTGTTTTTTCACTGCGGGCCGGTTAATTTGTCCTCTGGTAAACAGCCCGCAAAAAATAAGAATAGCTTCCGCATTACAGGGTTTGTTTTTCTGTTTTTGGGGTATTTTTATTTAAGGAGGGGGATCTATTTGGGCCCGGGTTTTTTCACCAACCCGCTCAAGTTTGCTTCAGCAATCAGATCTTCAATATCTTCTTTTGCCCTGGCCGCCAAAGAGCGGGCATCCCCGAGTAGTTCTACCCCCTCCAGGGCAAGCCTGGTTAATACGGTTTGAATTTTTTGCCTGAAGGAGGGGAGAAGCATTCCCAAAAGCGCAACCGTTCCAATACCGTACAAGATTCCTTTCCCCCTTTCCTCATATTGATCGTTAATCCACTCCCAAAAAGTTCCCTGTTCCAAGGGGGCTGCCATACCGGGTGCACCCAGCAATAATTTTTCCATATCCCCTTGGTACGGTTCCTGGGCATCCCCGAATACCTTAAAACTTTCCATTTCCTTTGGCCAGACTGCAGGTGTAAAATGGTATCTTTGCCGGGCCCCGGGTCTGTCCATAACTGGCCCTTGCTACGCGGCAACATGCGTTCTGTTGCTGTGCGGTCTATGGAAGAGGGCATGGCCATAGTGGACCGGGCCAAAAACCTGGTTAGCGGACAGCAGCAGCAAGGCACCCCACAGCAGCCGCCACCTGTAAATTTTAGCCCCATCCCCGAACCCCCCGGAGAAACAACATAGAAAACATAGAAAAAGATGTTATCAAAGGGGGTAGTTATGAAAAACTGCCCCCGGAGCCTTTGTATCTTGTATCCTGCCGGAAAAAACGTTTTCAAGCCGGGTATTAACAGCCTTCCTTTATATTGGTTCTTATTTTTAATTGTCCAAATCCAGGAGATGAAGCATGAACATTCTTAAAAACAATACCGTTCAGCCCTTAAAGACAAATTTTCATTTATTGCCGGGACGCCTCAGAATTGGCATACCCGGTTTATTAAACAACCAGGACCTTGCTTTGCAGACAGCTCATCGCCTGGCAAAATTCCCCGGGGTAAGGGTCAGCCATGCCAATCCTTTCTCTGGGCAGGTTCTAATCATTTTTGATCCCTATAAAACAGATCTGGAACTGTTGTTAGCCTGGATCTCCTATATCAGCGGCCAAAGTCCGGCAGTAAAGGATCCCTCACAACAGGGTTTCAATGTTCAAACGCTTCCCCCCGACAGTTCATTGCCCTGGCATACCTTGGCCGGCCCGGAGGCCCTTGCCATCCTAGACAGCTCAGTTGAAACCGGTTTGTCCCATGACACTGCACAAAACCGTTTGGAAGAATATGGGCTGAACGAATTAAAGGATGGACAAAAACTGTCCTTCTGGCAAATCGCCCTGGCATCCCTAAACGGCTTTATGACCAAACTGCTTCTGGCTGCAGGGGGGGTGTCATTACTGGTGGGGGAAAAAACGGACGCGGCCGTAATTGGGGCGATTGTGGCAATCCAGGCTGTGGTGGAAACAGCCCAAAGCTGCCGCGCAGAAAAGTCCCTGGAAGACCTGAAGGAATTTTCCATCCCCCTGGCCACCGTTTTGCGGGAAGGAAGGGTACAAAAAATCCCCGGCAAGGAACTGGTACCGGGGGATATCCTGCATTTTAATGCCGGGGATGTAGTGCCCGCAGATGCCCTGATCATAGAGGCGGTAAATCTGACAACAAATGAAGCCTGTCTGACCGGTGAATCGATTCCAGTAGTGAAAGATAACCAGGAAAAAAACGATCCCGGGGTTCCTGTAGCAGACCGGGCCAATATACTATTTTCCGGAACCAGCATCATCGGGGGCCGGGCAACAGCGGCGGTGATAACCACCGGCATACACACCGAATTGGGCAGAATTGCCGGGCTGCTGAGGGAAGTCCAAAGTGAAGGCACAAATTTACAAAAACAGTTGGATTACCTTGGCAAAAAAATTACCCAGCTTGTAGCAGTTTCTGTAGGAATAATTGCTGTTATAAACCTGTGGCGGGGCCGGCCCCTCTGGGAGGTCCTGCGCAGCGGCATTAGCCTTGCTGTCGGCGCTGTGCCCGAAGGGTTGCCTGCAGTATTAACGGTCGCCCTGACTACCGGTGTGCAAAGGATGGTTAAAAGAAACGCCTTGGTAAGAAATATGTCTGCAGTGGAAAGCTTGGGTTCAGCCACTGTGATCTGCACTGATAAAACAGGCACCTTAACGAAAAATGAAATGACTGTCAAGGAACTGTATGTTGACCAGGTTTTTTACCAGATCACCGGTGACGGCTACCAGCCCCACGGCAAGATTATGCACCGGGACAGCGCCTACGTGGAAAACAGTTCTTTCCCCTTGGTCAGGAAAACCTTAAAAGTTGCGGCTTTATGTAACAATGCAGAATTAAGGTTAAACCCTAACGGAAGGTGGACTGTAATGGGCGATCCCACGGAGGGAGCCCTGCTCACAGCAGCAGCCAAAGCCGGCCTGTACCAGCAAAACCTGCAGGAAAAATATTGCCGGCACAAAGAGATTGCCTTTGATGCAGTGCGCCGCCTGATGACAGCCGTATGCCTGGAACCCGGTGGGGAATATGGTGTCTATGTCAAAGGAGCCCCTGATGCAGTGTTAAACCAGTGTTCCTTTGCCATTGGAAAAGCAGGAACAGAGCCCTTGAATCTGAAAACCCGCCGCAAAATTTTGGCAACCAATGAAACCCTGGCCCGGGAAGCTTTACGTGTTTTGGCGGTTGCCTATAAAAAACTGCCACCGGAAACCGATCTGGAAAAAGAAGATCTTGAAGAAGATCTTGAATCAGAATTAATTTTTTGCGGTTTAATCGGGATGGCTGATGCCCCCCGGGAAGGTGTACAGGAGGCTGTTCAAAAATGCCATGCTGCCGGCATCAAGGTGGTTATGATCACCGGGGATCATCAAAAAACGGCAGAGGCAATTGCAGCCAAGTTGGGTATTTTGGAACAGGGGAAAAGCATTACCGGTAGGGAGCTGGAACAAATTTCTGATGCTGAATTTACGGAGCAAGTAGCAGATGTTGCTGTTTTTTCCCGGACGACCCCCGATCAAAAACTGAAAATTGTCCACGCCTTGAAAAGCCGGGGCCATATTGTGGCGATGACCGGGGACGGTGTAAACGATGCCCCCGCCATCAAAAAAGCCGATATCGGTATTGCCATGGGGGCAACCGGTACAGATGTAGCCAGGGAAGCTGCTGACATAACCCTGAGTGACGATAATTTTGTAACCATCGTTGACGGGGTTGAAGAAGGGCGCACTGTAAGCATGAACCTTTCCAGTTCTATCCGTTATATTCTTTCCGGCAGTTTAAGCCAGCTCCTCACTGTATTTGCGGCAGCTATATGGGGATTGCCTACACCCATGCTGCCTGCCCAGATTCTTTGGGTAAACCTGGTAACCGAAAGCATTCCCGCTATCTCTCTCACCGCAGATCCCCCGGAAGAAGACTATATGAACCAGCCTCCTTTTAACCCTGAAGGAAGGTTTCTACCTGATCAGGGAAAAACAATTTTTCGAAAAGGCATCCTTTTCGGCTTAATTACCTTTGGCCTCTACGTCGGGGGCTTAACATGGGGGGGATGGTCGTTGGATAAGGCCCGCACCATGGCCTTTTCACAGCTGGTGGTTAACAGAACGTTTAACCTGCTTAATGAACGGAAGAAAAAACAAAAAAACCCGGCCGCTAAGAAAAACCCTTTGGTACTGCCTGCTGCCGCCCTTTCCGTCTCTATGCTGGCGGCAACATTGTACCTGCCCTTCATGCGGCCCTTGTTTTCTACGTTGCCGTTGAATTTGGAAGACTGGTTCCTGCTGATTGTCAACGCTATGGCAGCAAGTAAAATTGATTCTTTTCTGGAAGCCGGTGCCGCTAAACATGTACAGGGTTTGCAGGCTGCACCTGCCCCAGCCCCAAACCCCCTGTAAAACCTGCCGGCAACATTTTTATACCGGGAAACCGGCTTAAACGCCTTTTTTCCTGGCCGTAAAAATTGTTTTGGTGTTCAGGTTCATGCCATTGTGTCTTGCAATGCCGCAACCTTTATAATAAAATATAAGCATAATCACTGGTTAGAAACTTGTATTTTAAACAGTATTTTGAACATCCCGGGAGGGGAAAAATGTTTGGATTAATCGGTTGCGGAACCATGGGCGGCGCCTTACTGCAGGGTATTATCAATAAAAAGCTGGTGGATAAAAGCAGGTTTATAGTTTTCGATCTTGATCCTGAAAAAACCGGGAACCTGAAAGAAAAATTTGGCGTTGCAGTTGCGGACAGCCCCCTCTCTCTTTGTTCGCAGGCCCGGAAGATTTTTTTCGCCGTCAAACCCCAGGATATACTAAAACTGCTTTTACAGATAAGAACTGCCCTCCGCCCCGATCATCTGCTTATCTCTCTTGCCGCCGGGCTGCCCATTAATTTCTTCCAGGAACAGCTGAGGCAGCCCCTAAAAATAATCCGGATCATGCCCAACACCCCCTGTTTAGTGGGGGAAGGAATGTGCATCATCTGTAAAAGTGCAGCTGTTTCAGATGCGGAAATGCATGCCATTACCACCTTGATGGAAGCCCTGGGTAAGGTTGTTGCCTTGGAGGAAAAACACTTTAGTGCTGTAACCGGTCTGAGCGGCAGTGGTCCGGCCTATGTTTTTTTGGTGATCGAAGCCCTGGCCGACGGGGGCGTGGAAATGGGTTTAAACAGGGATGCCGCCCAGCTTTTAGCGGCACAAACAGTATTAGGCGCCGCAAAAATGGTTTTGGAAACAGGGGAACATCCTGCTGTTTTAAAAAACAGGGTCACTTCACCGGGTGGCACTACCAGTGCCGGTCTTTTGGCACTGGAAGAAGGCGCCTTAAAGGCTTCCCTGATCAGGGCAGTAATTGAAGCCGCTCAAAGGGAAAAGGCCCTGTCCAACCCCGACTAGTTTTTTAATAAACATACTTTTATAACCGGAGGAAAACCCCTTGAAAGACAGAAGGCCCCTGGATGAAAAATCAGTCAACAAAATTGTGATCAAGGTAGGCACCCGCCTTTTGACCTACGAAACGGGCAAACTGAACCTGAGAACCATTGAAAAATTGATCCGGGAGATAGCTGATCTTAAAAACCAGGGCAAGGATGTAGTCCTTGTCTCTTCCGGAGCTGTCGGCGGAGGGATTGGCCGCCTCGGCCTACATGGGAAATCTCTCTCTATCCCTGAAAGGCAGGCCGTTGCCGCCGTCGGCCAAAGTTTGTTAATACAATTTTATGAAAAGATTTTTTCGGAATACGGCCATGTCGTCGCCCAGGTCCTGCTTACGAGGGAAGATTTGGAAGAACGGACCCGCTATATAAATTCCTGCAACACGTTGTCCCATCTTTTAAAATTCGGGGCGATCCCGATCGTTAACGAAAACGATACCACTTCCACCGAAGAAATTGAATTTGGGGACAATGATAAACTATCCGCCCTGGTAGCCACACTGATTGATGCCGATTTGCTGGTTATCCTTACCAATACAGAAGGCCTTTACACTGTTAACCCCCACCTGGACGATACAGCCACCATCATTCCTTTTGTGGATGAAATTACCCCTGAAATTAAAAATGCTGCCGGAAAAACAGCAGAAGTGCTGGCCCGGGGGGGGATGATTACTAAAATAGAAGCTGCCGAAATTGTGATGGCTTCCGGCATTGATATGGTAATCGCCCATGGCTTGCAGGATAACGTTATCAGGCGCATCCTGGAAGGGGAGAATATCGGCACCTTTTTTGATTCCCAAAAAAGTTACCTGCGCAGCAGAAAGCGTTGGATTGCTTTTGCACAAAAAATGAAAGGTGTCCTTTATGTTGACCCGGGCGCAGAAGAAGCACTGACCAAGGAAGGAAAAAGCCTGTTGCCGATCGGCATAACCAGGATTGAAGGCGTTTTTTCCAAAAATGATGTGGTTAGCATTTGCAGCCCCGGCGGCCGGGAAATTGCCCGGGGGTTAACTAATTACAGCAGTCGGGAATTAATTAAAATTACCGGGTATAAGTCCTTTGAAATTAAAAACATCCTCGGTTATTCAGGCCATGAAGAAGCAATCCACCGGGACAACATGGTCCTCTGCTGACAGCATTTTGACAGACAGGCCCCAACGTCAGATATAAAATACTTTTAGCAGGGCTGCCGTTGCCAAAACAGCTAATTTTAACAAGGAGGGGGTGATGCTGATGCTTGATATGGTTGTTTCCCTCGGCTGGGGTGCACTGTCCCTGACATGTGAAAAGGTTGAAAAGATGTTCCATACTATTGCGGCCAAAGGAAAGGCTAGTGGGGTAAATAGTAAAAAAGTGATCCGTTCTTTATCCGAAAGGGGGGCCCGGGAAAAGGCAGCTTTTAAAGAAAATATCAGTAATAAAATAGAGGGCCTTCTTAAAAAAAGGGATTTTATCAGCAAAACTGAATTTTTAGAGCTTGAAAACAGAGTTAATACTCTGGAAGAACTGCTGCAAAAAAATTGTGAAGAAACGCTCTGATTTTTTTAACCGGGGGCCCGTGAACAATCACGGGCTTTTATTTTATTTTTTGGTTAGTTGGCCAGGGGGGGCAGGTGGGGTAATTTGCATAGAAAAGCATATTTTAAAAGATTCCGGGATATTTTGCAAACACTGATCAATTATGGCTTTGGCCAGTTAATTCAGCATTCGGGTATAAAAGAGCTAACCCGGCACCTGCCTTTATTTTTAAAACAGCAGGAAGATAAATATTTTAAGGGATTTTCCCCAGGGGTCAGGCTCCGCCTCGCGTTGGAAAAGCTTGGTCCCACTTTCATTAAATTTGGGCAACTTTTAAGCACCCGGGCTGATCTGCTACCCGCCGACTATATTCAGGAACTGCGCCTCCTTCAAAGCCAGGTCCCGTCCTTTCCTTTTACCCAAGTCAAGGAAATAATAGAAGCGGAATTAAATAGCCCCTTGCAAGATCTTTTTGACAGCTTTGAAGAAATTCCTTTGGCTGCAGCCTCCATCGGGCAGGTACATCAAGCGGTTTTGCCCGGGAAAAAAGAAGTAGCAGTTAAAATACAGAGGCCGGGCATCGAAAGGATAATTGAAGTTGACCTGGCAATTTTAGTGGAAATAGCCTCCCTGCTGGACAAATACACTTTTACCGGCAAGCTGTACCATTTTACCGCCATCGTACGGGAATTTAAGGATACTATCCGCGCAGAATTAAATTATTGCCAGGAGGGGCGAAACGCCGAACGCCTCAAAAATAATTTCAGTGCAGAAGAAAACATTTATATCCCTAAAATATATTGGAAATATACCACGCCCAAGGTTCTTACTATGGAATATATGGCCGGGACAACGCTCCATAACCTAAGAAACAAGGAAAAGGCAAGGTTTTCCACACGCAAGCTTGCTGAAAATTTAAGTAAAGCTTTTCTGAAACAAATCTTAATTGATGGTTTTTTCCACGGCGATCCTCACCCCGGAAACATTGGCATCCTGGATGATGAAATCCTTTACTTCCTGGACTTTGGTATTACCGGTTTTTTGCATGACGAAGAACGGCAGGCCCTGAGCGAGCTGATGCTGGGAATTGTCAACCATGATATGGACAGGGTAATGCGCACCCTGCCAAATATTGCTACAATCCCTGAAGATACGGACAAAAAACTTCTTAAACTGGAACTTAGGCGTCTGCAGGAAAAATACTATGACACACCCCTGCAAAACCTATCCTTTGGCCAGATTATGTATGAATTTATGGAAATATCTTTTAAACAGCAGATCGTTCTTTTTCCGGAATTTACTATTTTGGCAAAAACCTTTGTAACCCTGGAAGGACTGCTGTCCGATCTGGAGCCAGATTTTAGCCTTGCTGAAATGATAGCCCCTTTTGGTGAAGAACTCCTGCGTCAAAAGTATTCCCGCAAAAAAATTATTTCCGAAGTGAACCGGTATCTTGGCAATTATCTGCGTTTCATAGAAATTTTACCCCAACACCTGCACACAGTGCTGGAAAAAGGGGCCGCCGGCAACATCAAGGTTAAAATTGAATTTGTTAACACCGAACAAATTTTCCACGCTTTAAACAGTATGGTAAACAGGATATCGTTCGGTATTGTTTTAGCCGGCATCATTGTCGGTCTTTGTCTGGCGCTGCAGTATACGGAAGTAACACTTTTTCGTTCTTTACCTATTGCAGAATCCGGCTTGATTCTTGCCACTATCATGGGTTTTTGGTGGCTATGGTCTATCATGCGTTCCGGAAAATTATAACTTTAACAAATTTATAGGGGGGGAATTGGGTGTTCTGGATAGCGTTTGCAGCAGTCATCTGGCTTTTTATTTTCCTCTTTTTACGTTCTGATTTAATAAAATATTGGAGTGCAGGTTTTTGGAGTGTTCTTGCCGGATACTTTCTTAATGACTTTTTTATAAAAAATGGATTCTATTTTTTCAACAATACACTGTATCCCATCCGGGGGACTCCTGCAGCATTTTTTATTCTGTTGGCGGGAATAGGCATTGTGATCATCTTTTTTTTACCACAGGATAAAATCTGGCAGCTGCCTTATCTTATTTTTTTAAGTGCTATTTTTTCCGGCCTGGAACTTTTCACTGAAAAACAAGGCTTCCTGACCTATTTGCAATGGACCCCGTATTACAGCTTTTTGTTTAAATTGTTTTTTCTGATAGCCCTTGCCTGGCTGAGCAGTTTAACAATTAAACCCCGAAAAAACAGTTATTATTTTGATCGAAACGCCTTTTAAAATGCCTGTTTCTCGCGCTAGTGTCTGATCCGCAGCCAGTTTTTCATTTTTATTAAAAAGGAAAACAGTCTCCGGTCACGAACTCTTTTAAATAAGCAAAACAGATATAAACCAAGGGGGTAGGATTATTAATGGATGCACCAAAATGCCCAAAATGTGAAAACCAAAACTTTGAAATGGCTGTAGTTCAACCCGGGAATTGGCGGTTTAAAGTAATGTTTGTACAGTGTACAAATTGTAAAACAGTGGTCGGCACGATGGATTATTTTAATCTGAGCACCTTAATCCATGAATTAAACGAGAAAATAAGCAACATCGAAACAAGTCTGCAAGAAGTTGAATATGAAATAGGAAAGTTAAAAAAGGGAACATCTGCTTAAAATGAAGGCTGCAGGTGTACTTTAGTTAAATATTATTGTATTTTGTTTATTTTTACTGCGGGACCGGTTCAGATCCCGCTTTTTTATTTGAAAATAACCGGCTGACTTGGTAGTGCAAGGTTACAGAATAACTTGCGTCCCAAAAAATACAGGCAAAATAATACCAGGGGCAAACACCTGCAGCCAATATTATTTAGGTAACCCGGGCCTGGGGCCCGGGCAGGGTTGCTGACATTAACGGCCCCTCAGCCTGGGCC
>JBMNNQ010000115.1:0-3859 GCA_050942615.1 Dethiobacteria bacterium
AGGAGCAGTTGGGGCAGGGGCAGGTGTAGGAACAGGTGCAGGGGGCAGCCCTAAAAACAGTGCTAAAAATAGTGAAGGGGCTCCCGCCAGCCTGCCGGGATTCCCGGCGGCCCCGCCCGCCGCCGAAGTTGTAGAAGCCGATCAGACTGCTGAACCGGAAAGTGACGTCCCGGAAGATCGCCCTGCAGAAACGGGATCTGCCCCGGCTGGCAAACCTGCTGCCAAGGAAAAAGAAAGTGCCGCGGACAGCGGGCAGAAAGGAAAGCCGGACGCCCCTTCTTCCTAACAGGAAGCGCCGGATTTAGACGGTTTTCGGTGTAAATTGTCAACAGCAGATAAAGGAATTTCATGAATCCAGACCGAATTAAACTTTGGTATAGAGAAATGCGGGGAAAATAAAAATACCCGGTAAAAATAGAAGCATGGGAAGGCCGGGGCGGATTCAGGGTGACCTGGGCCGGCCCCCGGCCGGGGATACATTTTGTATGCAGGTGTGTGGGGGGCAATGTTTTGATAGATATTAAAAATCTTACGAAGGTTTTCGATGGTGCCGGGCAGCAGGTCGTTGCGCTCGATAATGTCAGCCTTACAGTGGAAAAGGGTGAAATTTTTGGCATTATTGGCCTTAGCGGGGCCGGGAAAAGCACCTTGGTGCGCTGCATCAATATGCTGGAACAGCCTACTGCAGGGCAGGTTTTTGTCGACGGCCGGGAAATTACATCTTTAAAGCAGCAGGAGCTGCGTCTGGCCAGGCAAAAAATAGGGATGATTTTCCAACACTTCAACCTGCTTTCATCGCGCACGGTTTCGGAAAATGTGCTCTTCCCTTTGGAGATTGCCGGTGCTGTGGGTGGCGAGGCCCGCCAAAGGGTGGCAGATCTGCTGGCACTGGTAGGACTGACCGATAAGGCGGATGTTTATCCTGATCAGCTGAGCGGGGGGCAGAAACAGCGGGTGGGTATTGCCCGGGCGCTGGCCAATGACCCCAAAGTTCTGCTTTCAGACGAAGCCACCTCGGCCCTCGATCCGCAGACCACCCGTTCCATCCTGGAACTGCTGCGGGATATTAACCGCCAGCTAAACCTGACCATTTTATTGATCACGCACGATATGCAGGTCATCAAAGAGGTTTGTGACCGGGTGGCGGTAATCGATGCGGCGCGCATAGTCGAAATCGGCGATGTCCTGCGTATTTTTTCCGGTCCGCGTTCACCTGCTGCCCGCAGCTTAATCAATACGGTCATCAGCCGGGAAATTCCCCCCGGGCTTTTTGATTTTTCCAGGGAGAAACAGGGACAGGCTGCCGCGAAATTGATCAGGGTTTCCTTTATCGGTGCTGCGGCCGGTGAACCCGTGATCTCCGCCATGATTAAAAAATTCGATGTCGACGCCAATATCCTTTATGGCAATGTCGATCGGATTAAGGACACCCCTTTTGGGAACCTTACCCTGGAATTAATCGGTGAACCCGGTTCGCTGACGGCGGCCCTGGAGTACTTAGGCAGCCGCGGCCTGGAAGTGGAGGTGC
This sequence comes from Dethiobacteria bacterium, assembly GCA_050942615.1. GTDB lineage: Bacteria > Bacillota > Dethiobacteria > DTU022 > UBA8154 > JAAZMI01. Next base: position 1,529 of record JBMNNQ010000115.1, read on the forward strand.
TGCCCGATGCCTGATTTTTTTGCAGCTTTTGGCATGGGAGCGTTTTTTACAACCTTTTTGGGTACCAGCGACTGGGTGCCCGCCAGTCTCTTGCTGGCTACCTGGGAAACTATTTATATGGTAGCGGTTTCCACCTTTTTAAGTTATGTCGTCGGCCTGCCCTTGGGCGTAGTTTTAGTCACCACTTTTAAAGGTCATATTCTTGAAAACCAGCCCTTAAATCAGGTTTTGGGTTCGCTTGTGAACGCTGTTCGTTCAGTGCCGTTTATCATTTTTCTGATTTTGCTGATTCCCCTCACACGATTGCTGGTGGGCACCTATATCGGCACGGTGGCCTCCATTGTCCCCTTGACCCTGGCGGCTATTCCCTTTGTGGCCCGCCTGGTTGAAACTTCGCTCAAAGAAATAGAATGGGGCCTGGTCGAGGCGGCGCTATCCATGGGGGCCAGCGCCTGGCAGATAATTTCCAAAGTGCTGCTGCCCGAAGCAAAACCGGCGCTGCTTTTGGGGGTGGCTATCACGGCGATCAACTTAGTGGGTTATTCGGCCATGGCGGGGATTGTAGGGGGAGGGGGCCTGGGTACCCTGGCTTATTTTTACGGTTACCAGCGTTACCAGGTCGTGGTTATGTGGAGCTCGGTGGTGGTGCTGGTTGTTTTGGTGCAAGGCATGCAGATGCTGGGTGACAGCCTGGCAGCAAAGGTGGTCAACAAAAGGAGGTAAAAAGAGAAATGAAAAAAAGTATGAAAAAAATCCTGGTTTGTTTACTTTGTCTGGGTCTGGTTGCCGGCCTGCTGGTCGGCTGCGGCGGTGAATCGGCAGAAGAGCCGGAACCGGCTCCCTCCGGTGAAGAACAGCCCGGTGATGGGCAGGCTGTGGCGCCCACTAAAATTGTGGTAGGGGTAACGCCCAAGCCGCACGGTGAAATATTAGAGGTTGTTCAGCCCCTGTTGGCAGAACAAAATATTGATCTGGAGATCAAGCCTTTTACAGACTATGTGCTGCTGAACCCGGCGCTGAAGGATAAGCAGATCGACGCTAACTTTTTCCAACATATTCCCTATCTGGAGGAATACAATGCCCAGAATAACGCCGATCTGATCTGGACCGTGAAAGTCCACGCGGAACCGATGGGTGTTTATTCTAAAAAAATTGCGGCGCTTGATGAACTGGCGGACAACGCCCGGGTGGGCATCCCCAACGATGCTACCAACGGCGGGCGCGCCCTGGCAGTGCTTGAAAATGCCGGTTTAATCAAATTGCGGGAAGGTGCCGGGATAACCGCCACCGATCGGGATATTGATGAAAACCCCAAAAACCTGAAGGTCCAGATGATGGATGCACCAATGCTGGCCCGGGCACTCGACGATCTGGACCTCTGTGTAATCAACAGTAATTACGCTATCGAGGCCAACCTGAACCCCATTGAAGACTCCATTTTTATGGAAGCAAAAGACACACCCTTTGCCAACGTTTTAGCAGTCAGGCCTGAAGACAAGGACAACGAAGCAATCGTCAAACTCGGCGAAGCCTTGCAATCACCCGCAGTAAAACAGTTCCTGGAAGACAAGTACCAGGGCAGCTGTGTCCCGTCCTTCTAACACCCTGAAACACTAAAACCCGGACGACAACAGCGACAACAGCCAGCAACAGCAGCGGAGGTGACAGGGGGCCGGTTCTCTTGGCACAAAAGGAAAGGGGTGGCAGGGGGCCGGCTCCGGCCCTTTGACATCCCTCAAATGTTCTGCTCCCAAAAAATATTTTTGTAAGATAGGCTTGGAAACACTTGACAACGGATAAAATACGCCCTATAATATAACTAACTTGGTTAGGTTATAAACAGAGATTTTAAATACAGGCAGAAAGGGAGGGAGGCACTATGTTTTCAGCTAAATGCCCCGGTCAGGACAGAAGGTACTGGCAACCTGATGATATTTTCGAGGAGAAGTGCCCGAATTGTGGAAACATCTTGGAATTTTGGAAGACGGACATCCGGGTGCGTTGCGAAAAATGCCGTAGGCTGGTGAGTAACCCCCGCTTTGACTTAGGGTGTGCGGAATGGTGTGCATATGCAGAGTATTGCCTGGGCGATGTGGCCAAAGGGTATGCGAGGCCGGAATCATTTTTGGAAAAAATCAGAGCGGAAATGGAACATACTTTAAAGGGAGAGGCCCTGGCCAGGCTGCAAAGGGTGCTGCCGGTTGCAGAAAAACTTGCTGCTGAGCGGGGAGCCCAGCTTTTAGTGCTTGCGGTTGCAGCTTGTTTCCAAATTATCAAAGAAGCCCTGGATGAAAAAGTGGCAGCTAAGGTTATTGCCGAACTGCCGGAAAA
>JBMNNQ010000116.1:0-3849 GCA_050942615.1 Dethiobacteria bacterium
ATGTATAAACAGTACCGAATTACTGAATTGCAGAGACAAACAGTGCAAAAACCAGTCTTGCCTTATTATTAGTTAAGATTGCCTGTAAACAAACAGGAAACGCCAATCAAAAGCCTCCCCCCCCTTAATTAACAGGAAAAAGGGAAATCTTAACTAATCATAGAACTAATAAGCTATATTTGATGTAATATAAATAATTTTTACACAAGGGGGAAAAAGGATATGCGAAAATCTGTAATTATATTTGCCTTTATTTTCACGGTGTTTTTATTGTTTTTTTCATTTACAATTCCAGCCTTTGCAGCTTCAACGAACAGGGTTGACAGGGTGCCGCAAATAAATGTTGGGCATGAATTTGATAACCTTGAAACAGTACCCTGGTTACAGATTAAAGAAAAAAAAATAGGGGATTTTTCTAACAATGAATGTTTTGAACTTACCCTTGAAAACGCCGAATGGCTTGAAGGGGAAATGACGACTGTGGGGGCAATTGATGCTACTGGCGCAAATGTAGATGTAAAATGCTATACCGTGAAAACCATTGAAATTACTATAACCAATATTACAGGTGATGATAATGTGGAAATCAGAATCCCCTTGCTTTCGAAAATAACTTCGGAAGGCGAAGCAAAGGTTATGGTAGACCCTCGTGATAGTTCGGTTAGTGCAGGAACCTATGTTTTTGCTGTGGCCGGGGCTGGTAAAACAATTGCCACCATAGAAACAGTGGAAAGTTTTTCACACATTGCAGACCTGGCAACTATTCGGATTGATGAAACCCGTATCGGGGCGTTTGGTAATACAACCGGGCAATCTATTACATTGAAACTCCCATCAAATTTTACTTGGGCAAATACTGAAGAAGCCGTTTTTTTAGGTTCCGGTGGTTTGGCTGATCTTGTAGTTAATTATGAAGGGGGATCAAATGCTGAAACCCTGGAATTGTCCTATAACCCACCCCAGTATCGATACACCCGTGGTTCTATATTCCTTCAGGGATTGCAAATTCAGGCTGACAAGTTTGCACCCTATGGTGATGTTGTTGTAGAACTAGGGGGAACAAGTATAACAGCTACTGAGTTGACAGTTGCCAGGAGAACAACCGGCATGTTAACTAATGCCCATTTAATTGGTATTATTACGGGTGCCAAAAAGTGCCCTGCTGCAGGAATATGGGAATATAAATGTAACCTTAAAACATGGGAACTTGATTTATCTGTTATTGAGGAAACAACTAATGGTACCATAAACCGTAATTTTACAACTGTAAGTTCGTACAGTTGGGTAGAAAAAGGTGATGAAGACTTCAAATTTGTTCATGCAGCGCAAATGAATATGCTTACAGACAGTCTTGAACATACAGTTTATGCTTTTGCCTGGGGGAACGCCTCTATTTTTGAGGTTTCTTTTTTACCTGATACTGAAGACAATAAAAAACAATTTTTTAGCATGTTCGACTTAGATTTTGAACCAGCACTCGAACATATTAAAAATATTATTGCAGGTGGTGGAGACGTTTTTTACGGAAGGCCTTCAATTATTCATCTGCAAGGACAACCCATTTATCCAATCACCACCTCCTACCTGGTTCAAACCGCAACCAACCCAGAAAAAGGAGGAACTGTAGTCGGTTACGGCATCTATGATTATGGGAATAACGTGACCATAACAGCGACCCCCAACAACGGCTATAAATTCGAAAAGTGGACTGAAAACGGAACAGTTATTAGTTACGATACATCATATTCTTTTACCGTAACCGAAAATCGTAAACTAACAGCAGCCTTTTCTAAATCAACACCCCCATCTTCTTCCGGGGGAGGGGGCGGCGGGGGCAGTCCTGTAGCACCTCCCCCTTTGCAAAAACAGGAAGAGGGGGAATTTGGAACAACCGCAATTATTGGGCCCAAGCTGATTGCTAGGGAATTCACAACCAACAGCGCAGGTGAAACAGTTGAAATTCTGGCAGTCAAAGAAGAGGCTAAAAAACAAATTGAAGCGGCCCAAAAAGAAGGGGCATCTGTCATAGAAATAAAAACTGAAAAACTTGAAGCACCTGTTGTTACCTTTTTGATACCCTTGGATGTATTGAAAAGTTTCACAGAAATAGACATAGCTATCAACACACAAAAGGCTGTTTTAAGGTTGCCTAAAGAACTTATTAAAAATATTATCATTTCTGGCCAGGATTTATTCGTTCAGGTGAAAAATGTTGAAGTTACTGCAGTAAACAAACAGATGGTGGATGTGACCGAGACAACAGGTGCAGAAATTTTAGGAGTTCCTGTAGTAATCAATACCGGCGTTGAGGGTTGCACCAATATTTCCCTTCCCTTGTCTGATATTAAAGTGCCTACTGCTACTACAGAACAGCAAACTTTTCTAGAAACCTTACGTATTTTTGCAATACACCAAAACGGTGAAAAAAAAGTCATAGCAGGAACAGTAGCGGTTGATGCTACAGACAGCCCAGTAAGCATAAGTATTGTAACAGAAAAATGTGGCACCTTTGCCATAATAAAAATGCCTGAAGTGATTATCACAGGGGAAACCTTAGCGGTCAGGCTTACAATCGATCAATTGAAAACAATTATAGACGGTAAAAGTCATATTTTGGATGCCGGTCCTTTTATAAAGACAGGGAAAAACAATAGGGCAATGGTGCCTATACGTTTTATAGGGGAAGCCTTAGGTGCGGAAGTAAAATGGGGAGGTAGTAGCAGGCAGGTTGCGATCAAAGACCCACAAAACACGATCTTCCTAACAATTGGTTCAAAAAAAGTGCTGGCAAATAACAGTGAAAAATTTTTAGATTTTCCAGCAGAAATTTTACCACCCGGAAGAACGTTCGTGCCGCTTCGTTTTGTAAGTGAAAATTTAGGTGCAAAGGTATCATATAATCCCTTTAATAGTGAAATTACAATAATCAAAGAAAATAAAATGCAAAACATTATGCCTGCTGGTGGAGCCCAAGTTGGCTTCTAACGGTTCACTAATTTTTATCTTTTTTGATTATGGGCCCAAGAAGACCGTTTGTAAACAGCCAACATCCCTTAACCTTCATCACAGCTAGCGGTAGGCTGCGTCTTCCGAAAACACCTGGCTTTCATATAGTTCCCTGAACAGGCGGCTCTGCGTATAAACCTTTTCCTGCGGCCCGGCGGCTTCCACACGGCCCTCTTGCAGAACATAAATGCGGTCCACCAGTTCCAAAAGCACAAAACGGTGCGCGATGATAATCCCTGTTCTGTTCTTTAACATCTGTTGCAGTGCCCGCCGTAGGATGGTTTCGGTGGCACTGTCCAAGCTGGAGGTAGCTTCATCCAATACCAAGATCAAGGGATCGGCTAAAAACACCCTGACCAGGGCAATGATCTGCTTCTGACCGCCGGAAAGGCGTTCCCCCCGGCGGCCGACCCTGGTCTGGTAGCCCTGCGGCAGTTTTTCCAGCAGGGGGTGAACCCCCAGGTTTTTAGCGGCAGTGATCACCGCTTCGTCAGTTGCCCCGGGGTTGCCGTAGCGGATATTTTCCAAAACCGTGGTGGAAAACAAAAAGGGATCCTGGGACACCACCGCCATGATTTTCCTAAGCTGCGTCCCGGGAATTTCCCTGACCTGCACCCCGTCAATCAGCACCTTCCCTGCCTGCACCTCATACAAACGGGCCAAAAGTTTTATAATCGTAGTCTTGCCCGCCCCGGAGAGGCCCACCAAAGCGGTCGTACTGCCCGGTTCAAAAGTCATATTTATATTTTTAAGGACCGGGCTGCCTTGATCGTAGGCAAAGGTAACATCACAAAATTCAACCTTGCCCCTAAAACATTTGTGTGCAACAGTGGCTGCAGTTGA
>JBMNNQ010000117.1:0-3848 GCA_050942615.1 Dethiobacteria bacterium
AATGATGACCCTGTTTACATAGATGTTTTGGTGGATGAGGAGCAGATTGGGTACCTATCCCCGGGGCAGGAAGTATTCGTGGCTGTTCCTGTGCTGGCAGGAAAAGGGGCGCTGGAAAATAGCGAGGCCGGCCCGGCAGATCCGGAGGAGGCGGGGCCCGGGGAATCCGGGGCACCGGGCAGTCTGCAGGGGGTTATTGCTGAAATGAGCCCGGCAGCCCTTGCCGGCAGCCGTTCTTTCCAGGTGCGGGTGAAAGTGCTCAACCCACAGGGTTTTTTAAAGCACGGCATGTTTGCCCGCGTAACCCTGCAAACCCGTTTTTTGCAGGATGTACCTGTAGTGCCGGCCACGGCCGTGCAGCAGCGGGACGGCAGGGATTACATTTTCTTTTGTGAGCAGGGGGTGGCCCGTGCCGTAGAGGTCAAAACAGGGGTCCAGCAGGGGGATATAATTCAGGTGGAGGGCGAACTGCGCCGGCTGCCGGTTATTGCCCGGGCCCCGCGCAGTTTAAATGATGGGGACGCCATCCAAAAAATGGGTGATGCGCAGCAGGCTGAAGAAGAAGTAGGTGAAGGCCGGTGAAACTGAGTAAACTGGCGATCAACCGGCCTGTAACGGTTTTAATGGGCACTTTGCTGGTTATTCTTTTGGGAGTGGTTTCCTTTACGAGGCTGCCGGTGGATCTATTCCCGGAGCTGTCCCTGCCGGTGGCGGTGATCTGGACGGAATATCCGGGGGCCGGGCCGGAAGAAGTGGAAAATATGGTTACCCGCCCGGTTGAAGAGGCGGTCAGCACGTTGGGTAACCTGAAGGAACTGTCCTCGCAGTCAACAGCGGGCAGCTCGGTGGTAATTGCCAATTTTAACTGGTCTACGGATATGGATTTTGCCGCCCTGGATATGCGGGAAAGTATCGATCTCATCCGGGGCTACCTGCCCGATGAAGCCGAGCGGCCGCTGATTATCCGCCTTGACCCTGCGTTGATGCCCATTTTGCATTTGGGTGTCAGCGGTGACTTGGATCAGGCCGGCCTGACCGCCTTAGCCCAGGATGTGTTGAAAAACCGGCTGGAGCGGATTGAAGGTGTGGCTGTGGTCCAGGTTGAAGGGGGGCTTGTCTCTGAGGTTGAGGTTGCTGTGGATCTGCAGCGCCTGAGCCAGGCCGGGGTTTCCCTGCAGCAGCTGCAGCAGGTCCTAACCATGGAAAACCTTAACTTTTCCGGCGGCCAGTTCCATGCGGGGGGGCGTGAGTACCAGGTCAGGACGGTGGGACAGTACCGTTCTTTGGAGGAAATGGGGGACATTGTTGTTGGTCAGGATGCCGGCGGGCCTGTTTACCTGCGGGATGTGGCTGCCCTGGGCCTACAGTATAAAGAAGAACAGGTTATTACCCGCATGAACGGCGAGCCGGTGGTTTCGCTTAGCATTCGCAAGCAGTCTGATGCCAACACACTGGGTGTAGCCACCGCTGTCCGCCATGAAATTAAAAAGATGACCAAGGAACTGCCCGGTCAGCTAAACTTTAGCGTGGCCATCGATCAAAGCAGCTATATCAGCCGGGCGGTGAGCAATGTGATCAGCACCGTATTGGTCGGGGCTGCGCTGGCGGTTCTCGTGCTCTATCTGTTTATGGGCAGCCTGACGGCAACGCTGATTATTAGCGCTGCCATCCCCATTTCGGTCATTGCCGCCTTTTCCTTTATGTATTTTTACGGTATGACTTTGAACATCGTTACCTTGGGCGGTATGGCGCTGGGCGTGGGGATGATGGTGGACAACGCCATTGTCATCCTGGAAAATATCTACCGTTACCGCAATTTGGGGGAAGAACCTGCGTCTGCAGCTCTGTTGGGCAGCGGTGAGATGGCCGGGGCAATTACGGCGGCCACCCTGACAACGGTGGTGGTTTTTATCCCGGTGCTGTTTGTCGAGGGTTTGGCAGGGATAGTATTCAGGCCCTTGGCCTGGACGGTGGGTTTTGCCCTGCTGGCTTCCCTGTTTATGGCACTGACTGTCGTGCCGTTGCTGTGCTCGCGTTCACAGCTGCTGCAGCCGGCAGAGCAGCCGGAAAAGCAAAGGTTTACGGCTGTTCCCCTGCGGGTCATGCAAAATTTCATGCAAAAGTTAAATTCTTTTTATGCGCACTTCCTGGCCTGGGCTTTAGACAGAAGGTGGTTGGTGGTGGGCAGTGTCTTGGGGCTGCTTATTTTGTCGCTGGCTTTGGTTCCTCTGATCGGCTCCGAGTTTTTGCCGGAAGAGGACAGCGGCACGCTTTTTGTTAACCTGCAGCTGCCGGTAGGCTCCTGCCTGGAAGAAACAGACCTGGTGGCCCGGGAGATCGAAGCACAGCTGCAAACCGGTCACCCCGAAATTGAAACTGTTTTTTCCTATACCGGCACGGGCGGCACGCTTTTTGAAACCTCTACGCCGGAAGATGCACAGATCTGGGTAATGCTCGTACCACGGGAAAAAAGGAAGCTCTCTACCCGGGAAGTGGCTGAAAAACTGCGAGGCGAACTTGCCCTGGTCCCCGGGGTGGATATCGCGATCAGCACCCAGGATATTACCATGGGGATGACCTCAGAGGGCGGGGCTGTCAACATTGCCGTCAAGGGCGATGATTTGGAACTGTTGCAGGGGCTGACCACAGAGGTGGCCCGGATCGTGGAAGGCGTAGAGGGCACCAAGGAGGTTGACACTTCCTTGTCCGGGGGGCGCCCCGAGGTTCAGGTGCGGCTGGATCGGGAGCGGGCTGCTGCCTGGGGGGTTTCCACCGCCCAGGTTGCCTCGCTGGTGCGCACTGCTTTGGAAGGCCAGGTGGTAACACGTTACCGTGTCGGGGGCAAGGAGTATGATGTGCGCCTCAAAGGCGGGGAGGATTTTGTGGTGGAAAGCCCTGCAGCACTTAAAACCCTGCCGCTGTTGACACCGGCAGGCCCTGTACACCTGGGGCAGGTGGCCGCGGTGACGACCGGCACCGGGCCGCGCAGTATTTCCCGCGACGGCCAGGTGCGCACGGCCTATGTTACGGCTGATGTCTTTGGCCGGGATTTGGGCAGCGTGATGCAGGATGTGCAAAAGAAGCTGGGTGCCCTGGAGCTGCCTGCCGGCTATACTATTGATTTTGCCGGGGAAGTCATCAACATTGAAGAATCTTTTTCCAGCCTGGGCTTTGCCCTGCTTTTAGCCATTCCCCTGATTTATATGATTATGGCGGCCCAGTTTGAGTCCCTTCTTTTCCCTTTAATTATTATGTTTTCACTGCCCCAGGCGTTTACCGGGGTGGTCCTCTCCCTGGTGCTGACGGGCAAGGCCCTGAGTGTGCCGGCCCTCATCGGGGTCATCCTGCTCAGCGGTATTGTGGTCAACAACGGTATTGTCCTGGTAGACTATATCAATATCCTGCGGCGGGAAAAGGGGTACAGCCGCGAGGAAGCGATTCGTTTGGCCGGTCCGGTGCGCCTGCGCCCCATTTTGATGACAACCCTGACCACCGTGTTGGGCATGCTGCCTTTGTCTTTGGGGCTGAAGGAAGGCTCAGAGATGCAGTCGCCGATGGCCATTGTGATCATTGGGGGGCTCACCTTTTCCACACTGGTGACCCTGATTTTTGTGCCCGTCATGTATTCCCTGTTGGATGATTTGGCGCTGTGGTTCAGGGCCAAGTTTCAAGGGGGCACTTTTCGAGGGCGGGAAAGGGGGATGCCGGGTGGAAGATAGAAAAAAGGAAAACCGGTTTAAAATTCTGGAAGCAGCCGGCGAATTGTTTTATTACCGCAGGTTTCATGAGGTCCGGATGGAGGAAATTGCCGAGGCGGCCGGCATGGGCAAGGGCACAATTTATGAATA
>JBMNNQ010000118.1:0-3832 GCA_050942615.1 Dethiobacteria bacterium
AAACAACCTGCCCCTGCTGCAGGTTGTGCGCAAAAGTGCGAGCGGCCGCAACCTGCAGATCCGTATGGGGCAGCCCGGGCGACTTTACAGCGGCAACGACGTGCGCCAGCTATTGAGGCTCCCCTCTGCCTATTTTAGCTGGCGGGTCAAAGGTGAAAAAATAATTTTCAGCACCCGGGGGCACGGCCACGGGGTGGGAATGTGCCAGTACGGGGCCGAAGGCCTGGCCCGGGAGGGGATGGATTATGTCAGGATTTTACAATATTACTATCAAGGGGTTGAAATAGAAATTCCGGCCTTCCTTAGTAACTGCGGGCGATCAGCGGCGTGCCGGCCCAAATAACAGTTTTGTCCAAATATTCATCGTAGCGCAGGGCCAAGTTAAGGTTAATACGCAGGTTTTCAGCCCGCAGGTAGTTCCCCAAGTCGGGGGTATAACCGGTAACGCTGACCATGCGGCCGTCGCTGACACACTGCAGCTCTTCACCCCCGATCTCCTGTGCCACCTGTTGGGCCAGGGCTTCCATTGCCGCGGCGTCCATTTTCCCGGCGAGGTGGCCCGTCAGGCAAAGTGAAAGGTTGCCTTCTTTTGTTTCCTGCCCGATCAGGCCCGGCAGCCGGTGGGCCAGGCTGCCCAGGGCAGGGGCCTCCCCTTTGCGGGTGATGGTGACGAGCAGGTGCACAACGTTATCGTCTTCCTGTTCCATGCGCTGCAGCAAAAGCCGCAGCTGTCCGCCGGAATTCAGTTCACGCTGCCTTTCAACAAGCATACTGCCCGGCACACCATTTTCTGTTGCCGGCCCGGCGCCGGCAGCGGTTGAAGTTGTTGCTGTCCCGGGGGCAGCGGCAAAATCCTCTTCATTTGCAGATTTCCGCAAAGGTTCCCGGCTTGAAATACGTTCCAGCAATACATCCGCCCGCGCTTCCAAGTCCGGTAAGGAAGTAATTTCCGGACAAGAACCCAATGAAGCCCAGTAGTGCAGCTCTCCTTCGGTAACCTGGGCTTCTGCCAGCTGCATAATGCGGCAAAGCAGCCGGTAAGGATCCTCCTGTGAAGAAGCTTTGCGCTCCGGCGTTGCAAAATACAGGCCCCCCAATATGAAAAAAGTAAGCATTATGACTAAAAATAAAAAGCGCCTCACGGTAGTTCCCCTCCTGTTCTTTTCAAAATATTATGAACAGGAACGGGAAACTTTATACCCGAAAATAGGGTGGCGCGTGATCTAAGGGAAAGGTACTAAAAAGAATTATTTCCTTTTTCCTTTTCCAACTTTCCCTTCCGGCCTGGTTCCCAACCCCCTTATCTTATTGGGCCTAAGCCCGGCCTTATTCCTTGTTCCTCTTACCTTGCAGCCTGACCGCCAATAAAAAAACATGGTCTCTGCGGGTTTCACTTCCTCTAACCCTCAAAAACCATGTTTAACAGAACTTGATTTGACTTACGCGAAATTATCTTCAGGAGGTTATCTCCCGGCGGGCTTCCAAGGCGCGGGCCATGGTCAGCTCATCGGCATATTCCAGATCGCCGCCTACCGGCAGGCCGAAACCGATGCGGGTCACCTTGATGCCCAAAGGTTTAAGCAGGCCGGCAAGGTAGTAAGCCGTGGCATCACCTTCCACGTTGGGGTTGGTGGCCACGATAATTTCTTCAATTTCGCCCTCTTTTAACCGCTGCTGCAGCAGGGGAATTTTCAGTTCATCGGGCCCGAGGCCTTCCACGGGCGAAAGTGCGCCGTGCAGAACAAAATAAAGCCCCCTGAACTGACCTGTTTTTTCAATAACCAGGATATCGCGGGGTTCCTGCACAATGCAGAGCAGGGTGCTGTCGCGGCGGCTGTCCTGGCAGATGGGGCATAGTTCTTCTTCTGTCAAATTGCGGCAACGGGAACATTGTTTGACTTTCTGCCTGGCCTCCACCATGGCTCTGGCCATCTCTTCAACTTCACCGCGCCGCATGGAGAGGATATAAAAGGTCAGGCGCAGGGCTGTTTTGGGGCCAATGCCCGGTAAACGGCGCAGTGATTCGACTAGTTTGGTGAGCGCTGGAGAAAATAGCATTATGGCGGCCCCTTTCTAATAGTAGACAACGATTCCCCACCAATCGGGGGAACATACCTCCCGCTTGGCAGCTGCCAAACAGAAGGTATGTTCCCCCGATTGGGATTGACTAAAAAAGATTGCCGGGCAGGCCTAAATTGCCGCCGATTTTCTGCATTTCCTCGTCGACCATCGCCTCGGCTTTGCGGAGAGCTTCGTTCACCGCACTGATTACCAGGTCAGCCAGCATTTCTACTTCTTCTTCCAAAAGCTCGGGGTCAATATGCAGTTCCTGCAGCTCTTTATCGCCGCTGACTACGGCGCGCACCACGCCGCCGCCGCTGCTGGCTTCTACCTGACGGCTTTTGAGTTCCTCCTGCATTTTGACCATTTGTGCCTGCACTTTTTGCACCTGTTTAAGCATTTTGTTCATTTTACCGTTGGCCATCTATTTTTCTCCTTTACAAAAAATTGCCCCCCTGCTATTCTTCTTCCAGGGAAAGGTTCCCATCCCAGAAGGCACGGGAATGCAGCTCCCCGGTACCTGCGGTCAGCAGTTTCCCGTTAAAAAGATCCACCATCTGTTCCATATAGTAGTCGTCTGCCTGCTTAGCCTGCTTGGCCTGTTTTTTTTGCGCAAAGTCCTGCGCTGCGTCTGTCGGTGTTGTCTGGGGCGGCGCATCCTTGATGATGTTCCCTGTTGAAGGGGACGTATTGCCGTCATAATTATTTGCCGGGCTGGCCGGGGGGTCCTGATTCCCCCCTGCACTTTCCCCGCTGCCTTCTTTTTCATTTCCCTTTTTGTTTTCTTTTTCCTGCAGCATAATCCTGATTACAGTTTTTCCACCCAACATTGTTGTTAACAGGGTTTCTAAATATTTTTTATGCTGGGGTGATTCTGTCCTGCTCTTGTGAATGGTGTGCGTCGGGGGAAAAGCAAATGTGAAAACCCCCTCTTTACAGGTAAGGGGCTCGGCTTCCTGCAGCAAAGCATGAAGTACGTGGCGGCGCTGCTTTTTAATTGTAGGCAGCAGCTGCTTTTCCCAGAAGGCCTGCAGTTCCGGCCCTGCCAGCGGGCCAAATTCCGCCCGGGGTGTTGTTGGCAGCGGGGCAGCTTTTTCCGCAGGAGGCCCTGCAGGGGGGTGCCCGGCAGTTTCACCGGCAGACCCAGGGGCAGCTGCAGCCCCGCTGGGGACTGCAGGGGAAACGACATCAGTTGCATTTTTGCCGGCGGGGACACTGGTTAAACTGGGAGGGGATAAGGCAGCCGGCGCCCGGGCTGCAGGGGTTGGTTTGGTTGGTTGGTCAACAGCAGCAGTTCCCCCTCCCCGGGCCGCGTCTTCTGCCGCCCTCTGGGAGCCCTGAGGCGCCACAAAATGTTGCTCTCCCGCGGCAGTGTCCCCAATCATATAAGGAGGCTGCCCGGCAGCCTGCAGTTTTTCTTCAAGTTCCTCTAACTTCTGGAAAAGGGTGCCGGGGGAAAGATATTGTCGAAAACGCCAGGCGCGCAGCAGGCGTAAAAAAGAAAGTTCCAAAAGAAATTGCGGCTGGGAGGAGTTGCGCAGTTGGAAGGTTAGCGCCTGCAGGATTTCCAGCATTTCCAAGAGCACTGCGCTGTCAAACTTGTCTTTATGCCGGAGCAGGTAGGGTTTCAGGCCGGGAACATCGGCCATTATTTTTTCTGCATCCTCTCCGGACTGCAGAATCGTCAGTTTGCGCAGGTAAAGGATTAGTTCCCTGATGAAACGGTGTAAATCCCTGCCCTGATAAACTGCTTCGCTGATCACGGCCAGGC
>JBMNNQ010000019.1:0-20178 GCA_050942615.1 Dethiobacteria bacterium
CTGTTTGCCCCTGCATTTCGCCCTTGCATTCGAAGTTGTGGTGCAACAGGAACCGTCCCCGCTGCATCCCGTATCTGCAGATGGGGTGATGCAACAGGAACCGTCCCCATTGCATCAAGATGGGGTGGTGCAACAGGAACCGTCCCCATTGCATCCCCCGCTGCATCCCAAAAATTTTTGCTTAAGGGAGGAAGAAAATGGCCAGCAAGATTAGACGGGAAATTATTCATATTGATGAGGAAAAATGTGATGGTTGCGGTCTGTGTGTGCCGGCTTGTGCTGAAGGGGCGCTGCAGATTATTGACGGCAAGGCCAGGCTGGTAGGCGAACGCCTTTGTGACGGCTTGGGGGCTTGTTTAGGGGATTGTCCCCGGGGGGCCATCTCTGTTGAAGTGCGGGAAGCCGAAGCTTTTGATACAGAGGCAGTGGAGGAGCATCTGCGCACTTTGCAGGGCGAAACTGCAGAGGCATTCCCCGTTGACTGCAGCACGGTTGTTCCTGAAAGGGAGGGGGGAACTGTAGAAACCGGAGCGGAGGCGGATGCCCACCGGGCTTCGGAGCTGACGCACTGGCCTGTACAGCTGCGGCTGGTTCCTCCGGTGGCAAAATTTCTGCAAAAACCTCACCTTCTGGTGGCCGCAGACTGTGTGCCCTTTGCCTATGCAGATTTTCACCGCCGGTTTTTAAAGGGGAAGGCCCTCTTGATCGGCTGCCCCAAGTTTGACGATGCGGCTTACTACTTCCAGAAACTAGTTGAAATTTTTCAAAACAATAAGCCGGAAAAAATCACTGTTTTGATGATGGAGGTAGCCTGCTGTTCGGGCCTCAGCCAGCTGGTGGCCCGGGCCTGCAGCGAAGCCGGCATCGAGGTTCCTTTGGAAAAGATTGTAATTGGCATTGATGGTGATATCAAATCGCGTTCTTTGTCCTGAAGCAAACGCCGGGCCGGCTGAGGGGGAAAAATTAAAAAAAAATCCAGCAGGTTCTGCTGTGTACCCGGGGAAATTACTGCCAGAAATTGGCAAGGGCGGCTGTTCCCCGGGTTTTTTATGGCCAAAAGTGTGCTGTTACAAAAAAGTGTCCGGGAAAAAGTGCAGGAAAGACGGTTATAGTGTAGAATTCTGTTAGATAATAGGTTAAAGTAATGTTAATAAAGGGAACATTTTTACCTTTTTTGTTTTTTCCCATTAATGCTTTGCAGTATACTGAAAGGAGATGCCTACGGTGCAAAAAGAACAGACAGATAAAATAGACAAGGAAAAAATTAAAGTTGCTGTGAAAATGATTTTAGAAGCCATCGGGGAAGATCCTGAACGTGAGGGGTTGCAGGATACTCCGCGGCGGGTTGCCGACATGTATGCCGAAATATTTAGCGGTTTGCATGCCGATCCCAGTGTGCATCTGCAAACCTGTTTTTACGAGGAACAGCATGAAGAGATGGTGATCATCAAGGATATCAGCATTGATTCCATGTGCGAACACCACCTGCTGCCTTTTTTTGGAAAGGCCCATATCGCCTATATCCCCAATCATAACAAAATTACCGGCCTTTCAAAGCTGGTCCGGGTAGTGGACACTTTTGCCCGGCGCCCGCAGCTGCAGGAAAGGCTGACCACCCAGATTGCCAATACGGTGATGAAGGCCCTGCAGCCCAAAGGGGTGGTGGTGGTTGTCGAAGCCGAACACCTGTGTATGGGCATCCGCGGGGTTAAAAAACCGGGCGCGGTGACAGTTACCTCGGCGGTGCGCGGTATTTTCCGGACCAACCACAAAACGCGCGATGAAGCTTTTTCACTGATTAAAGGAGTCTGATTGTTATGCAGAGGTTTTACAGGGTTTTAGCTGATCCCCGTTTCCAGGCTTACAACCGGCAGATTAGCAAACTGGAGGCCAAACGGGAATTTTGCGGCCACGATCAGCAGCATCTTTTGGATACGGCCCGTCTGGCCTGGATTTTAACCTTGGAGGAAAAATTGGATTTTTCCCGGGAAATAGTGTATACTGCCGCTTTTTTGCATGATATCGGCCGCTGGTGCGAATATGAAGACGAAACAATAGATCACGCCGCAGCCGGTGCAGACTTGGCGCGCCCGCTGCTGGAAACAGCCGGCTTTGACCGGACGGAGGTGGATGTGATTACAGCGGCGATCGCCGAACACCGCCGCTTGCCGCAGGAATGTACCACAACACTGGGCCGGCTGCTGGCGGCAGCCGATGATCTTTCCCGGCGCTGTTTTGACTGCGCTTCTGCCGCGGAATGCTGTAAATACGGGCGGATGCCGGCGCAGGAACGGCCGGTTTATTAAAAGGAGGCAGGGCGATGACCCGTTGCAGGCTGATTCATTTTAAGGACGAACAGGAAGCCAAGGCCATGTTGCAGGCGATCGGAGCCGATCCCCCGGGCGTGCAGATTATGACGCCGAAAAATTTATTTTATACGATCCTGGTGGAGGAGCTCCCGCTCAAGGCGGCCCTGGTGCTTAAACAGGAAATGCTGGCCCGGGGCGGGGAATGTGCTGTTTCCCGCCATGTGGCCAGCCTGCAGGCCCAAAAAAGCAACGCCCTGCTGAGCGGCACCGGTTTGCAGTTTGCACAGTTGATTAGAAAACTGCGCGGGCAGCCCTTTGGCCTCAATAAGCTGGGGCAGCAGCTGGCTGCTGTTATTGCAGACAGCTGTTCCCGCCCGCCGGCCTTAAAGTTTAAAAATGTGACCCTCCCCTTGGGGGAAAGGACGCTGTTGATGGGGATCCTTAACGTGACCCCTGATTCTTTTTCTGATGGGGGCCGCTATCATACTGTGGAAGAAGCTGTGGAACAGGCTCTGCAGATGGTGCAGGACGGGGCCGATATTATTGACGTCGGCGGGGAATCAACCCGGCCTGGTTATCAGGGCATCAGCGCCGCAGAGGAAATAGGCCGGGTTGTGCCGGTGATCCGGGCGCTGCGGGCAGCAGCGCCGGCGATCCCCATCTCCATCGACACCTATAAGGCTGCTGTCGCCCGGGCGGCTCTGGAGGCCGGGGCGGATATGTTTAATGATATCTGGGGCGGCCGGCGCGACCCGGAAATTCTCAAAGCCGCTGCCGCTGCCGGCCTGCCGATCTGCCTCATGCATAACCGGGACAGCACTCAATACCAGGATCTGCTTTCCGAAGTGGTGGCCGACCTGAAAGATTGTGCCGCCCGGGCCCTGGCCGCCGGGGTGGCGGCCGAAAACATCGTGTTGGACCCGGGGATCGGCTTTGGTAAAAATTACCTGCAAAATTTGGAAGTGATGCGCTACCTGCAGGAGATCACCGCCCTTGGTTACCCCGTCCTTTTGGGAACCTCCCGCAAGTCGACGATCGGCAAGATCCTTGATCTGCCGGCCGATCAAAGGTTGGAGGGCACTGCGGCGACGGTGGCCTACGGTATTGCCTGCGGTGTGGAAATTGTGCGCGTGCACGACGTTTTGGAGATGAGCAGGGTTGTGCGCATGACCGATGCCATCTGCCGGGGGGGGCGGACCTTTGCCGGATAAGATTATCCTCCAGAATATGGAGTTTTATGCCTACCACGGCGTGCTGGCTGCCGAAAAAGAGCTGGGGCAGCGCTTCCAGGTGTCGGTAACGTTGTTCTGCAGCCTGCAGCAGGCCGGCAGGAGCGATCTGTTAACAGCATCTCTGGACTACAGCCGCATTTACCGGGAGGTGCAAAAAATTGTGGAAGGCCGGCGTTTCAACCTGCTGGAAACGCTGGCGGAAACAATTGCTGCGCGCCTCCTCACCCTGGGCGCACGGGCGGTGCGGGTAAAGGTTAAAAAAATGCACCCGCCGCTGCCCGGCCGGTTGGACTTTGCGGCCGTGGAAATTTTCCGCAGCCGGGAGGGGCCGGTGGCAGAACAGTAACCCTGCCGATTGGTCAGGCCTGCAGGCGGCCTGCCGGCTTTGCCGGGACAGTACCTGCCTCCAGCGGCAGCCGTAATTGTCGGGAAGGCCGCGGGGCACAGACCGTTCCTGGGCTGCAAACAGGAGGAAAAAGAATGTCACTAAAAAATAAGGAAACTGCCCCCGGGCAGAACAGGAGGCCGCCTGTTACCGTGTACCTGGGTCTGGGCAGCAATATGGGTGATCCCCGGGCCAATTTGCAGCGTGCTGTCGCGCTGCTTGACGCCTGCCCGGGCATTAAAGTGGAGCGTGTTTCACCCTTTTTGGAAACGGCCCCGGTGGGCTTCCTGGAACAGCCCCATTTTTTAAACGGTGTGCTGCAGGCCACTACCACCCTGTCGCCACAAGCGCTGCTGGTCGCCGCGCAGTCCATTGAAAACAGGCTGGGCCGCAAACGCACAATCCGTTGGGGGCCGCGCACGATCGATATCGACATCCTGCTCTACGGTGATCTGGTCCTGGAAAGTGCTAACCTGACCATACCCCACCCCCGTATGCAGGAGAGGGCTTTTGTTTTGCAGCCCCTGGCCCTGCTGGCCCCCGAACTGCGCCTGCCCGGCTGCCCGGAAACAGTTGGGGCCTTGGCCCAAAAATTGGCTCACCCTGCAGCGGAAAAATAACAGGGCACAGCTTTTTCCTGCGCCCTTGTTTTACAGCAGCCACTGAACAAGGTAAATTAACGCTGTTTCCACCTTCTAAAGGCGGCCCGGCAGGCGAATACCCCCGGATAACATACTTCGAGATAACAGTTTCCACCTGCTAAAGGCGGCCCGGCAGGCCGGCAAGCTGGTATCAGCCTGCACGGACCCACCCTGTTTCCACCCGCTAAAGGCGGCCCGGCAGGGCCTCCCTCAGTTGTTTAATCGCCGCCGGCCAGCAGGCGGATATCCTCAATGCGCAGGTGCAGGCCATAGCTCTTTTGCAGCAGCATATTTACCAGGCCGGTATGGTTCAGCGACATCATACAGAAGCCGGGTAAAAAAGTGGCCCGGCCGCCGAAAACAGGCTCTTTGGTAATTTTAGCAGCCAGGCCTTCAAAGCCGATCATGTGGTAGGCGCTTACATCTTTAACCTCTTGTTCACGGGCATAGCGGGGGCCGACCACCCAGGTGTAGAGCAGCCCGGTAACCAGTTCGGCCCGGATGACCTGCAGCACGTGGGGGATGGGGCACCCCGCACCCATGGGCCGCCCCAAAACATAATCACCAGCCACAATTTTCATTTTTTCCACCATATCGGCCCGGAAGGGCAGGACAATTTTGCGTGCCGATACTTCGCCGGGCAATGGCTTGAGGATGAAATCATAAACGTGCCCTAAAATATCTTTTTCCGGGTAGACAGCAAAACCCACATCGGCGCTGTCCGGCCGGGAAAGGGCATCATAGTAATAGGGGCAGTCTGTATTTACCTTGGTATGGTTATTCACGGCGCGTAAAAAATCCTTACAGCTCTTTTCGCCGCAAAGCCCGCAATTTTTTCCGGGTGGCAGCCAGGAATGCAGAGCATTTTTGTTGGGCACGGCTATTCACCCCTGTAAAGATATTCTGCAATGGGCCCGTCAAGCTTTTGAATCACACCAAAATGATGCTGCCAGCCGATTTCCTTTTTGCCGACGCAGATTGTGCAAGTGCCCAACGGGGGGTTCCCCTTTAAAAATAAATTATTTTTATCAATAGCCGCAGAGGCCTCAACTAGATTATAAAGGCGGTTTAAGGAATTGCCCTGCAGGGCATTTGTCTCCATCAGTGCAATATTGGGGTGCACCTCTTTAATTTTTTGAATGAGCACTTCCCTTTCGGCCTGGCTGACCAGATCGATCTTGGTGATGACAGCCACGTCGGCCAGGCTGACCATCGCCCCCATTTTTTCCGGGGTATGGATGCCGGAAATAGAACTGAGGACGATGATCCCCAGACCCTGGTTTAAATAAGGCGAACAGCGCAAACAAAGGCCGGCGCTTTCCACAATAAGCAGGTCGGCGGCGTTACCCTCCGCCCAGTCCACAGTATCACCCAAGATCATCACTTCGGCGTGGTCCGGGCACAGGTCCCCGGAATAAACTTTTCTGGTTAAAATACCAAATTCTTTATTTAATTCCAGATCTTCAAAGGCCTTGACCACGTCAATTTTTAAAAATGCAATGCGCATCTCCTGGTTAAACCTTTTAACGATCTGCTTTGTTAGGGCAGTTTTGCCGGCAGAAGGCGGCCCGGCAATAATAACTAATTTCATGGTTTTATGTATGGGTACTACCGCACCCGGACCGGTTTGGCGGGGCGGTAATCCCCATTACTCCTTTCCCAAAAATATTTGTTGCCGGCAGCAGCAGTTAAGAGGCGAAATTTACAGCCATCAGTTCATCGGTAATGGCCTTGCCGGCACGCAGTTCTTCCCGGATAACACCGATTTTTTTATCTATTTCCAGCAGGTTTTTAGCGGCTGCAATTTCCAGTTCATTTTGGCGCAGGACTCTTTTTACGGCGCCGTTTTCCATAATAATCCTTGTTTCTGTCAGCAGGGCGATGACAGGATCATGGGTTACAAAAACTACAATTTTACCGGTATTTTGGATGAGGTTGATGACCTCCTGCCTGAAGATGCCGGCGTTTTCTATTTCGTCCATTAAGATAATCGGGGCGGCGCCGATTAAGATGGCATCGGCAATCAACAGGGAACGGGTTTGGCCGCCGGAAAGAACGGTTACCTTATAATTGTCTTTAATCTTTTCACCGGTGAACTTATTGGCCAGCTCAATGGTGGCCCGGATGACCTGCCGATCATCAATTTTGCGGGCCCGGGCATGTATCTGGAGAAATTCCTTCACTGAGAGATCGGCAAAACACTTTGTGTTCTGGGTGATCATGACAATCGGTTTCCGGGCCGGGTTATAACGAATTTCATCCGGGGGGAGCTCCCCGTTGACCAGCACCCGCCGCCGGGTGGCGGTGTCTCCCTGGGCCAGCAATTCCACATCGGTGATCAGGGCGGTCTTTCCACTGCCTGTCGGGCCGACAATGGAAACGGTTTCCCCGGCTTTTAAAGTTATGTAATCAAAATTTTCCTGACGCCCCCCTTTATCCACACCGGGAAAAATGGTAATGTTTTGAAGCATGGCGTTTCTCCTTTCATTTTTCGTGTACTCTTCCAGCACTTTAAATTATGACAGTGCAGGGGGAAAGGTTCCTTTTAAAAAGCAGGGAGCAGCGTGTATGCACGCTGCTCCCTGGCAGGCTGAATTAACTTAAAGGTGGCTGATTTCCTGTGAAACTGGTGGGTAATGCCGAAGATAAACATTGTATTTTGGTATGGGCTGCTTTTACTGACGGGCGGCCTGGAGGTAATCAAGAAACAATTTTCTGAATTCTTCTGTGCTAAGTATTTTGCCGCTGGACTTAACTTCACCGTTGATTACAATTGCAGGTGTCTCCGGCAGGTTCATTTTTTCAATTTTTTTCTCATCACTGATTTCTTCCAAAACGACTATTTTTGGTACGCCGGCTGTTCCTTGGGACGCATTTGTTGCCAAGACCCTGATTTTTTTCTTGTCCGGCTCAATAATTGAAACTTTAATGGCTGTTAACCTCCCTTCCAATGCAGATCTTAGCTGGGGTAAGGTTTTTACGCCAGCACTTTGGGCAGGTTTTTTGGTCATTGCTGTGTTTGGGAAATAAGCAAAGGGAACAAAAATATTCTGCCAGGCGAAAAAATCTTTACCCGAAACATGAATCAGCCACCCGCTTTACGGGTAATAAACGTTTTGCCCCCGCTGGGGGGTCTCTGCTATGTTGTTGGGCAGTGCGCCGGCTTTGGCAGGAACCTGCAGCATTTACCATCGCCAGCAGATTAACGGCCCACTATTATTTAAAACTTTGAAATAATTTTACCATATTAAAAAACTTGTGTCAAAACCCGGCAACACTTTTCACTGGGCCAAGGCCTGTCTGGTTGGAAGGTCATTATTGAACGTGCAGGGCCCTGCAGGATAAAGGTAAACAGCAGCAGTTTGGAGAAATAATTGACGATAAAAACGGTGACAAAAGCGGTGCAGTAGCCTGCAATTGCCGCTGGTTAAAATGAACGGATAGCACAATGGGCCTTCAGGGCCGGGGCCCGGCTGTTAATGCTTGAAAAGGGTAAGAGTATGAAAGGGCCTTATTTTGTAGCAGTCAGTTTAGGGAGGTAGAAAAATGGGAGAAAATTTAACAAGAAAAATATTGGGTGCGCACTTGGTGGCCGGGGAACTGAGGGCCGGCCGCGAAATTGCCGTCAAAATAGAGCAGACATTAACGCAGGATGCCACCGGCACCATGGCCTGCCTGCAGTTTGAAGCCATGGGTGTCCCCCGTGTAAAAACGGCGCTTTCTGTTTCGTATGTAGATCACAACACCCTGCAGACCGGTTTTGAAAATGCCGATGATCACCGTTATCTGCAGACCGTTGCCGCCAAATATGGTATTCATTTTTCCCGTCCCGGCAACGGCATCTGCCACCAGGTCCACCTGGAACGCTTTGCCGTCCCCGGAAAAACACTGCTCGGTTCAGACAGCCATACACCCACCGCCGGCGGCTGCGGGATGCTGGCGATCGGTGCCGGCGGCCTGGATGTGGCTGTGGCCATGGCCGGCGGTCCCTTTTACCTGACCATGCCGGCAGTTTTGAAGGTGGAGCTTATTAATGAACTGCCACCGTGGGTAACGGCCAAAGATGTCATTTTAGAAGTGCTGCGCCGCCTGGGCGTGAAGGGCGGGGTGGGCAAGGTGGTTGAATACACCGGGCCCGGGGTGGCCGGCCTCAGCGTGCCGGAACGCGCCACGATCACCAACATGGGTGCAGAGTTGGGGGCTACCAGCTCGCTTTTTCCCAGCGATGCGGTTACTAAAAAGTTTCTGGAGGCCCAGGGCAGGGGGGAACAATGGATAGAGCTGCTGCCGGCGGCAGATGCCGCCTACGATGCAGCGCTGACCGTCGATTTGGCTGCACTCGAACCCCTGGCCGCCTGCCCGCACAGCCCCGATGCTGTGAAAACTGTCCGGGAAATAGGTGCCCTTAAGGTAGACCAGGTGGCGATCGGCAGTTGCACCAATTCATCCTACGCCGACCTGATGCAGGTGGCCGGCATCCTGCGGGGCAGGCAGGTGCATGAACAAGTAAGCCTGGTCATCGCCCCGGGTTCCCGGCAGGTTTTGGCAATGCTGGCCCAAAACGGCGCCTTGGCCGACCTGATTGCTGCCGGGGCGCGTCTTTTGGAATCCGCCTGCGGGCCCTGCATCGGCATGGGGCAGGCGCCCCCTTCCGGTGCCGTGTCCGTGCGCACCTTTAACCGCAATTTTCCCGGCCGCTCCGGCACGGCAGATGCCGCAGTCTACCTGGCCAGCCCCGAAACAGCGGCTGCAGCGGCCCTGACCGGCCGGCTGACCGATCCCCGGGAACTGGGTGCATACAAAAAAATTGCACAGCCCGCCCGCTTTTTAATTGACGACCGCATGATTATCACCCCGCCTGCAAACTCGCAAGCGGTGGAGGTGCTACGGGGGCCCAACATTAAGGCGCTGCCGGTAAACCAGGCGCTGCCGGCGGAGTTGACCGCCGGGGTGCTGCTGAAGGTTGGGGATAACATCACCACCGATCATATTATGCCGGCGGGGGCCAAAATACTGCCCCTGCGCTCCAATATCCCTGCTATCAGCGCC
Source organism: Dethiobacteria bacterium (assembly GCA_050942615.1). Lineage (GTDB taxonomy): Bacteria > Bacillota > Dethiobacteria > DTU022 > UBA8154 > JAAZMI01. Next base: position 9,617 of record JBMNNQ010000019.1, read on the forward strand.
TATGTGTTCAGTGCGGTTGACCCGTCCTTTGCCGCCCGGGCAAAAGCAGCCGGCGGGGGGATTGTGGTCGGCGGCCATAATTACGGCCAGGGTTCCAGCCGCGAACATGCCGCCCTGGCCCCCCTGTACCTGGGCGTCAAAGCCGTGCTGGCCAAGTCCTTTGCCCGCATTCACCGGGCCAACTTAATCAACTTTGGCATCCTGCCTCTGACTTTTACCCGGGAGGCTGATTATGACGACCTTGAAAAAGATGATCTGCTGGTGCTAGCAGCGCTGCGCAGCCAGCTGCAGGCAGAAGAACAGCTGTCAGTCAAAAACAGCCGTACAGGCGTATCCTTTGCCGTCAGCCACGGGCTGAGCCCGCGTCAAAAAGACATTATTCTGGCCGGCGGGCTGCTTAATTACACCAAGAAACAAAACAGGTAAGGGCGCCCCGCAGCGCAGGTTTCCCGCAAAGGCATCAGGTTAAAGAGCATCCCTGCCACCAAAGGCCTAAAGGGCAGCCGGTAACGCAGTTTTATTACTGCGTTACCGGTAAGGTGATAAAACCTACTGCCTGTTTATTATTACCTTGCAGGACTGTGGGGAAATAACACGAATTACTTATTTGTGTAGCGGAAGGAGGAAATATGCTGTGCTGGGAAAATACGGGCTGTTAATTGAAAACCTGCCCCTTGCCTTTGCTGAATGTCAAATTGTAATTAATAATAAAGGGAGATCGCCGGATCTTATTGTTTTTGCGGTAAATAATGTCTTTACACAGTTGATCGGGTTGCCCCGTACCGCTGTGCTCGGCAAAAAAATAGCAGAGCTCTTCCCAGGTATTAAAACTGCGTGTTTGTCGCAGCCCGCTGCCCCGGTTTCCCGAAAAACTGCCGCTAAGGCAGACCGTTTTGCATATTATGCCCCTTTTCTGGGGCGCCCGTTAGAGGTTACGGCCTACAGCAGTGCACCGGGCTGTGTGGCCATGCTTTTCCAAGATCCTGGGGGAGAGGCTAAGCGGCAGGCAGAAAAGGCACAGCAAGAAATTGCCGCGGCCAACCGGCGCATGCTCAAGATATTGGATGCCAGTGACTCTTATGTCTATGTTGTTGACTTACAAACCTATGAAATATTATTTACAAACCGTTATGGGGAAAAACTTTTTGGCGATATCGTGGGGACGAAGTGCTGGCAGATGATAGACAAAGGGGAAAGCGGGCCCTGTGCAGCGTGTTTGAACGAAAGACTGCTGGATGACGCCGGTTGCCCAACGGGTGTATTCTATGATAAATATAAAAATACAAGAAATGATAGATGGTATGAACGCCGGGAAATGGCTATGCGGTGGATTAACGGGCGCATGGTAAAGTTGGGGATCGCCACCGATATTACGGAATACAGGCAGCTGCAAAAAAAATACAGCCAGGTGCAGGAACTGCTCAACGCACACCTGGAGGGGCTGTTGGATTCGGCCGCCATCTGGATCAATACCTTGGATGCGCAGGGAAATATAACCTATTGGAACAAGGCTGCCGCACAGATCAGCGGCTACCGGGCGGCAGAAGTGGTGGGCCACGCCCGGGTCTGGGATTGGCTGTACCCTGATTCCGAATACAGAAAACAGATCAGGGAAATGCGGCGGGCTATCATTTTTAAAGGTAAAAAAATAGACCATTACGAAACATCGATTCAATGTAAGGACGGGCGGCAGCGCACGATGCTCTGTCATCTGCAGGGCATTGTTGAAGACGGCAGAATAGTCGGCAGCGTTGCTTTGGCAATTGACATCACTGCCCAAAAACAGGTTGTCAAAGAACTGCGCTTTTCTGAAGAACGCTACCGCACGCTGGTTAATAATGCCAATGAAGCCATCATCGTTGTGCAGGACGGCCGGATTGCTTTTGCCAACCCCGCCACTGAACAGATTCTGGGCCGCCCCGTCCAGGAAATTACCGCTAGGCATCTCCTTGATTTTGTCCATCCTGGTGATCGGGAAAGGATCGTAATAAAGCACGAAAAACTGTATAGAAAGAAAGAGGTGCAAAACCCCCACCCGGCCAAACTGATTGCTGCTGATGGCGGTGTCAGGAAACTTTCCAACAGCTCTGTTTTAATTCAGTGGGAGGGGCGCCCTGCTGTTTTATGCCTAATTACCGATGTTACAGAAATGGAAAAAATGCAGGCCGAAATTATGAAGGCGGATAAGTTGGAAGCGCTGGGCTTGCTGGCCGGCGGCATTGCCCATGACTTTAACAACTACCTGGCCACCCTGGCGGGGAATATCTCCCTGGCCAAAATCTATAAAAATGACTACCAGAAAATACATGAAAAATTGGGCAATATGGAAAGGGCCATTCACCAGTTAAAAGACCTTTCCAACCAGTTGTTTACCTTTGCCCGGGGCGGGGGGCCGGTCAAGGAAGTGGTCTCACTGCAGGGGCTGATTGAAGATAATGTAAAATTTACCCTGAGCGGGACAAATGTGCGCTGCAGGTTTTTGCTGCCGGCAGACCTGCAGAGTGCTGCCGTAGACGAAGGGCAATTTTGCCAGGTGTTAAACAATATTGTGATCAATGCTGTGCAGGCCATGCCCGGCGGCGGCACCTTGGCCGTTACTGCCGAAAATACGGAGCTGAAGCCCGTCGACAAGAATTATTTTCATTTACCGCTGAAAGCAGGGCCCTATGTAAAAATATCGATTCGAGACCAGGGCCCCGGTATTAAAAAAGAAGACCTGTTAAAGATATTTGATCCGTTTTTTACAACCAAGGAACGGGGGAGCGGTCTCGGTCTGGCTACCTCCTATTCGATCATCAAGAAGCACGGCGGCTATTTAGATGTGGAGTCCCAGGTAGGGGCAGGCACTACCTTTCATCTCTATCTGCCTGCTTCCCGGCAGGGCGGTAAGGGTAATCCCCGCAAAGGAGAGGCAGTCTATGGTTCGGGCAGAATATTGCTGATGGACGATGAACAGGAAATTTTAAAATTAACCGCAGAGATGTTAACTTATTTAGGTTATGAGGTAACGCTGGCCCGGGACGGCAGGGAGATGCTGTCCCGCTACCGGGCGGCTTTGAAAAGCGACCACCCTTTCGATCTGGTAATCATGGATCTGACGATCCCCGGCCGCATGGGGGGCCGGGAGGCAATTGCCGAGCTGCTGCAGGAAGACCCGGCGGTCAAAGCCCTGGTCTGCAGCGGCTATTCCGACGATCCGGTGATGAACAACTACCGCGCCCACGGTTTTAAAGGGGCGATTAGGAAGCCTTTCACAATTGAAGAGCTATCCGGGCTTGTTTCCAAAAGCATAAAAGATGACTAAAGGAAAATACCCCCGCAATAAAAAGACAACTTTGGACGGGAAAACCTGGCTGCGCTATTCGATCAGCGTCTGGAACGATCTGCAGAAAAACAAAGCCGAAAAGGACTACAAACACCCGGCAATGTTTCCGCGCGCCCTGGTCGACCGCCTGGTTAAGATCTTCGGCCTGCCCCGGCCGGGGCCGGTGCTCGATCCTTTCATGGGCAGCGGCAGCACCCTCTGTGCGGCCTATGCCTGCGGCCTGCCCGCGGTGGGCTTTGAAATATCCCCGGCATATATACAGCTGGCCCGGCAGCGGCTGGCAGAAATAGACGGCAAAGCCGCAAATTATCCCCGGATCATCCAGGACGACAGCCGCAACCTGCGGCAGTACCTGCAGCCGGCAACAGTCAGCCTCTGCATCACCTCGCCGCCCTACTGGGACATCCTCGACCGGCGGCGCACCGCAGACGGCAAAACGGCCCGCAACTACGGCTGCAGCCCGCAAGATCTGAGCGCCATCAAAGACTATGCAGCATTTCTGCAGGCCTTGCAGGCAATATTTGCAGAGGTCTATACAGTGCTGGCCCCCGGGGCGTACTGCATTGCAGTGGTCATGGATATCCGCAAAAAGGCAAATTTTTTCCCCCTGCACCTCGATCTTGCCCAAAAGCTGAAAGAAACAGGCTTCACCCTGGACGACATCATCATCTGGGACCGGCGCCAGGACTACAACCACCTGCGCCCCCTGGGCTACCCCTATGTTTTCCGCGTCAACAAAATCCACGAATACATCCTTATCTTCCAGAAAAGATAGCGCACCGGCTGCCCCGCGGCTGGTTTTATTCCCCATCCTTAAACAGGCTGTATAAAATTCCTAAGAACACGCATAACTAGGAGCAACTAATACAATTTGAAAGGATGAGTGGAATGGATCATACCAGCCAACGGTCTCCCGGTGAAAATGAAAAAACAAGGCAGTTAAACCAATATCGGGAAACCAACACCGGTGGGGAACTGACCAGTGATGCCGGGTTAAAGATCACAAATAATCGTTGGTCCCTGCGGGCGGGCAAACGGGGGCCAGCACTTTTTCAGGATTCTCATTTTTATAAAAAACAGTCTCATTTAAACCGGGAACGAATACCGGAAAAGGTGGTTCATGCCCGGGGTTTCGGGGTGCATGGTGTTTTTGAATGCACACAGTCAATGCAGGAGTATACCGTGGCTGATTTTTTGCAGGAACCGGGCACCGAAACGCCGGTTTTTGTGCGTTTTTCAAATTTTATCGGCAATAAGGGATCTAAAGATACGGCTATTGATGTGCGGGGTTTTGCCACCAAGTTTTATACCCAGGCCGGAAACTATGATAATTTGGCCCTTTCTTTTCCGGCTTTTGTTTTGCAGGATGCCATGAAATTTGCCGATTTTGTGCACGCTGTGAAACAAAATCCGACCACGGACGTCCCGCAGGCTACCATTGCCCACGACAATGCCTGGGACTATATCGCCAACAACCGGGAATCGGCCCATTTTATTATGTGGCTGATGTCCGGCCGGGGCCGCCCCCGCAGCTGGCGCATGATGGAAGGCTACCCTATCAATACCTTCCGTCTGGTCAACAGGCAGGGCAAATCTACCTTTGTGCGGTTCGTCTGGAAGCCGCTTTTAGGCGTGCATTCCTTGGGACTGGAAGAGGCCAATATTATCGGCGGGGTAGATCCGGATTACCACCGTCGTGATCTGATCGAGGCCATCGAACGGGGGGCCTACCCGCAATATAACTTCGGGGTGCAGTTAATCCCGGAGGAAGATGAATTTAAGTATGATTTCGACCTTTTGGATGCCACGAAGCTGTGGCCGGAAGAGGTTGTCCCGGTGCAGATTATCGGTAAGATGACCCTGCACCGGCTGGTTGATAACTTCTTTGCCGAAGAGGAACAGTCTTCCTTTGACCCTTCTAATTTGGTCCCAGGCATTGACTTTTCCCTTGACCCTGTTCTGCAGGGCAGAACGTTTGCCTACCGGGATACGGATTACCACCGGCTGGGCACCGGGAATATTGAATCAATTCCTATTAACCAGCCCGTAGTTAAAGTGAACTTTAACCAGCGGGACGGCTATTCCCACTACCGGATCGATGCTGATCCCGTCCATTTTCACAACAATTCCCTGGCTGACAACACGCCGGCAGAGGTTACCCCCGCAGCAGGCGGTTTTACGCACTACCCGGCAGGGGTGGAGGGCGCGATAACCCGGGAACGGCCCAGTGAGAAATTTGGTGATCATTTTTCCCAGGCAAGGTTGTTCTGGAACAGCATGTCGCCCCCGGAAAGGCACAACCTGATCATTACCTTCAACTTCCACGTGGCCCGGATAAAGAGCAAAAAGGTGCGCCAGGCTGTGGTTGATATGTTTGCCCATGTGGCAGCAGAGCTGGCCGCCAGGATGGCAGAGCACGTGGGTGTTACCCCGCCGCAGATTACCCCGGTGGACGAAACGGCGACCTCTCCGGTGCTGAGCGAGGCCAACACGATCTTCAGCGCTGCCACCCAAAAGGTGGGGATTTTGGTTGGCGCAGGGTTTGAAGACAAGGAGGTCAATGAAATCATCGGCGCCTTGAACCAAAATGGGGTATTTTTTGATGTGATCAGTGAAAAACTGGGGCCGGTTACCGGTACCGGCGGGACCATGCTAAAGGCCAACCAGCTGTTTGTGACTACCTCCCCGGTTCTCTATGATTCGCTTTATGTAGTTGGCGGGCAGGCTGAGGATCAGACAAAATTTGACCAGGAGATCAGGCACTATGTGAACATGGCCGACAGGCATTGCAAGCCAATCGGCCTGGCTACAACCGCCGCAGGCTATGGTAAGGGACTAAAAAAGGCCGCCGGTGTGGTTTTTGCCATGGAAAATCTAGACTTTGAAACCGAATTTATGGAGGCTGTTAAAAGGCAGCGTTTTTGGGAAAGGGCTTTGGATCAAACACCTGCCCCGGAATTTGTGGGCGTGCCCTAGCTGTTAAAGTAAGAGGACCGGGGCATACCTTTCTGTGTAACGGTTGCCCTTTGTTGGCAGTCTGTTCAGGCCGGTTTGCAGAAATGGCAGAACAGGGCCGTAACCCGACGCCTGAAAATGCAAGATGTAAGAAATGTAATCCTTTCTTGACCGCTGTTTTCCCCTGTAAATTCAAACGAAACAGAACCCCCTGGGCCTCCTGCCGCAGGCCCGGCAGGTACTTTTTAAAATGCACAAGCGGGGACGGGGGGTTTCTTTATCTTACCCCTGCTGCCTTTGGAATAATTACGTTCCATTTGGGCAAAATTCCAGGGGAGGTGATAAAATGAGCGAAACTACCAGAGCCCTTTTATTTAAATTTATAATGACGCTGATCATAACCGGAATAGCCTTTGGCGTCATCGCCGGGAATGCCTTTAAGTGGGTAATACTGGTCGCCATTTTGGGAACGGTGATCGATTACCTGGCCGGGGATCTGCTGATATTGCCCCGGGTGGGCAGCCTCATCGGTGCCATCATCAACGGTGGTTTGGCGGCCCTGATAGCAATTGCGGTGGCCGCAGCGGCCCCGGCGTTTACCACAACAACGTTTTCTGTGCTGGTTTTTGCGGTTTTGATTGCTGTGGGTGAATATTTCTTTCACCAGTACCTCTTGAAAGCAGATAAAGTTGAACCCTAGGAAAACCTCAAAGGGGCTGGTAAACAGCCCCCAATGAATTTACTTCCAATTCACAAATATCAAAAGTAAATGGTTTTAATAATGCTATTTAGGGGCGGGCCGGCCTGTTTATAGTGATATGTAATGCTAAATTATCAAAAAAGGTGGTTTTGTAATTAGGCTTGTAATTAAGTTGCAAGATAGGGGATAAACTATGCCTGCCAACAGTGGCCTGCTGGATAAAAAAGCCAAGGCTAATATTGGATCAATTAATTTTTTGGTGACTACTGGAATATTATGGACTTCCCCCCGCCTACTTTAATTGGAACAAATATTTAGGTGTGTCAGGGAGGTGTAATGGGCTATCACGTTCACTTTAAATTTACGCTGGCTGCACAAATTTATCTCCGGGAACACAAAACAAAAATCGCCGACCGTAATGCTTTGCATGCATGTTCCATGGTGGCCGGGTATTGTCAGCTCGGCAGCCCGGAACCCATGGGTTCTTACAGTCCCGCCCTTTTCCTCGGAAACAATAACGCCTACGTTTACCTTTCTGCCGGCGCAGACATTGTTAAGTTCCACCTTTACCTTTAAAAAACGGCCCTCACACTGTAATTTTACATCCTGCACTGTAATTTCTTTAAAATCTTCACAGGGGCCAAAGGTTACATTTTGATGCTTTCCACACCCGCACTGACATTCATCATGACAATCAGGCTCTTGGGGCGGCCTGGGGTCTTTAGGCCCGGGCCGTCCCGGGTATTGTGGTGTATGTTCGGCCCCGGGGTTGGTTTTCTCTTCCATCCAGAATTTCCTCCTTTTTAGGGGTTTAAGATCCCTGTATTTTATTACATAACAAAGAGAAATGTTCTGGTTCTAACCATAAAAAATTTTCGAATGTTGTTTATTTTTTTAGTTATACTACTCAAACTTGGTGGAAAGCTTTTTCCCTGTAGCAGTAGCTATTTTACCCAACAATTTAACTGAAGGGTTATGTCTTCCACTTTCCAATCTTGCAATAGCAGATTGCTTGGCGCCGATCAGCCTGGCAAGATCGTGCTGTGTAAGCTTTTTTTCAGAAGCATCTCTTACAGCGTATTCGTACTCTAGGGCATCATATTCCTTTTTGACCACGGGATCTTATAACAAAATATTTTTAACCTCTTTGTGGTTCATTTAAATTTCCCCTTATATTTATTTAATCTATAAAACGCAATTTTATTTTTTTTTTTTTTGGTAACCGCGGCCCCTCCGGCATTCCCTTGGTCTGCAGATTGATTCCCCAATTTTTTTGTTCCGGGCCTGAGCACTCCTTAAAGGCACAGTTTCCAAGCAGTGGTTGCTGGCTATAAGAACCTAGATACTGTTGAAAAGTATATTAATCCTGTTCAAAAAAATTAATAGAACAGGGTCGGTAAAAAGTAAAAAATTGCTACGGGAAACAATTGCCCGAGCTTTGGCAACAGACACTATAAAATTTCTTTAGCACCAGGTATAGCCCATTATGTTGTGCAATACTTTTCTATAACAGTTTCTATTTCTGCATATAATGGAAGGTTTTCTTCTGCAGCCTTAATTACATACCTTGGAATTTCTTTTTTACGTAAAGACAATTCCAAACCATTTCTTCCGCAACTTTTTTTATTAATCCATTTTTTTTTGTGAAGCTTGTCTAATGCTTTTCTAAGATCATACATGTTTATGTTGAGCAGCCTGCCCAGTTTTAATGATATAATTTGTAATTTGCCTTTCATCCAGATCAGACCGAAAACAGTTTTCTCCTCTTTATTTAAACGTTTCCCCTTTTTCATTTAAAATTCTCCTTTCAATTTTAAATAATTTATGTGTGATCAGGAATACAATAAAATTAAGGCTAAAAATATAAAGTCCCGGGTTTTACTGAGTCCCGGGATTATATCATTTCTTTTGTTAATGTATAGTTTGTTTTTTTAGAAGCTTTTATGACTTCTTCAAAATATCACCTGAAATAAGTGAAAAAAGTTTGTTTATCTCGTCATCACATATTTCTTGTAATTCCCTTTCAGTAAAGAAACTGTTTTCATCGTAACCTATGTTTTTAATGTAATCTTCTAGTTTTTTTGCGATATAATCTAGTCGATTTATGGTATATAAACCTCCAGTAATTGATGGGATATCTTGGGCATGCAGCCAGCACATTTCTTTTATGTCTGTTATGCCTTCTGCATAGAAAAATGATATAAACAGTTTTACAGAATCCCCCCAATACATATCCCACGCTTGTTCCGGCGTTAGCTTTTTCATATATTTCACCTCCCGTTTTGTAGTAATTTTTTTTCTAGCTTGCCCACAGACTAATATACTGGCTTATACTATACACTTTAAGGCTAAATATGAGGTCCATGTAATAAAAAAAGTGAAAATACACCAAGAAAAATTGTTTATTTACAAACCACATAATTATTTGCTATGTAAATGCTGTCAATGGCCATTTGAAAACCTGCATTTTTGGCCCCGAAAAGTAGGCCACTATAAAATGGAAGTAACGATTCCCCCCTTCTGCTCTTAAATATTTTGTGATTTTGCAAATTAAAACAGACCCTGTTTTTCACAATATATTTCCTCGCTTTAGCCTTGGTATTTCACATTACAACTGACAAAAAAACAACATCTTGCACATTAAAAGGAAACTTTGGGGCTCTGCCCCAAGCCCCGGGATTTACCGCTTTAATTCTCCAAAAAAAGAAAAAGGCAGCCAGCGGCCACCTTTTTCCTGTACCCTTTTTTGCAGAATCCTGCCAGGCGCAGGTTGCTTTCTAGCGTTCAATTTCTTTGGATATTTTTCTTACACATTCAAAAGTCATTTGTACACCACCTTTTACATCCCCGTTTCCAGGGAAGCCAAGCGTACAGTCTCGGCATCAATCTTTTCCCCCGGTAGAAATCCATGACTGTCCCTGTGGAAAGGGGGAAGTAAACAGGCTGACAAAGCAGGATTAAGTTCCTCGGTAAAACAGCGCAGCGTAAAGGTTTTACCGGCACCGGGTTCGCCCACCAATAGCCCCATGCCGCGCGCCTTCTTTAAATATTCCAGGCGGCCGCGGGCTTCCCGGGCACTTTGCGAGGCAAAAAGCTTGCTGTTTTCCTTGGAACATGGAAACGGGAAGATCCCTTCTTTGTTCCCTTAATTCTAAAATGGTTCCTCTCAGATCAGCCGGGATGCTGCGGGCCTGTCCCTTATCGGCACGCTGTTTGGGCTTTAGCCCGGCAAAACCTTCTTTTTTGTAGATACCCAGCCAATTTTCAACCGTCTTCGGCCTGTATTCTTTGGCCCCATAGTACGGCACCTGGTGCACCAGGCTGCATATTTCAGCTAAATAGTCCTGTTTGGATGTCACCTGGCCGTTCAAAAGAGACGCAATGAGCCCATAGCGAAAAAGAGCAATCTTTTCCCGATTATTTTCTTGCATGTTCAGCCTCCTTTGGAATCGCCGCCGGTAAAACTGCAAGAGCTGGTAACATATTGCAGTTTTTCTTTGTACAAAAAACTGTTTCACTGCCTCTAAAATATATGCCAGCGAATACTGGAAGTGGGGTAGCAAAAAATCAGGCAGCAATGAT
>JBMNNQ010000119.1:0-3776 GCA_050942615.1 Dethiobacteria bacterium
AAGTTTTTAACCAGCATGATTATACGGCGGCACACTGTTACCTGCCTTTTGGCACCGTTGTGCGGGTCACCTACCTGCGGACGGGTAAAAGTGTAACGGTGCGCATTAACGACCGCGGGCCACATTCTCCGGAACGGATTATTGACCTTTCCGGCGCTGCTGCCGGCGCTATCGGCCTGAAATCACATGGTGTGGGCCGGGTCCGGGTCGAAATATTGGCAAAACCCTGACCGGGGGGACGTACCCTTTGGTTGGTGGGCAAGTCGGCGGTTGTTGACCAACCACAAAAAACTTAAAAAACAGGGCAGTTGGCACCGGCTCTTCGAGAACCGGTGTTTTTTTAATTTATTTTAGGTATAAAATTGCTTTTTTCTGCGCAAGATAACCTTTGTACATGTTTAGCACCTAGAACCGCCCGCAAGGGCAAATATTTTACAGGAGGAAATTGAGGTTATTATGGAAGAGAGCGAAGCTATACCAATATTTGGGTGGGGGACGAGCGGCGAATATAAAGGGGAACACTGTGCGGGGCAAAGGGCGGTTGTTGCTTTTTTACCCCTGATTCTATTGCTGCTGTTGTGCCTTTATTTTTGGCAGCAAAAGACCGTGATTGTTATGGAGGAAAACGGAAATAAACAGTTTTCAACTTTTTGCCGGACGATCGGTGAATTTTTAGAGGAAAAAGAACTGCCGGTCGGGGACTACGATCAGCTAATTCCTGACAGGGAAGAAAAAGTTGTGCACGGGCAGGTTGTCAGCATTAAAAGGGCTTTTCCTATAACCATGAAAGTGGACGGGGATTCCTGGAAAGTATGGACCTGTTCGCTGACGGCTGCAGATCTTTTACGGGAACAGGAGGTTGAACTGCGGGGCCAGGAAAAAATTTTCCCGGCGCCGGGCACAGTTTTGAATCCGCCGGGCCGGCAAAGGATCCGCATGGTGCAGGTTGCCCGGGGTGATAGGCGCGGGCTGCCCCTGGTTACAGATCGCTGGTCAAGGGTTTTAGGGAACGTTTCTTACAGGTCCCTTCTGGGGACACCTTTAAATATGGAAAACAGGGGGCCGGCCCTTACGGAAACGGCTGCCGTAAAAACAGCAGCCCCTGTGCAGGCCGGAAGAGGGACGTATAAAACGAAGATAACTTCTGCATTGGCGGAGAAAAAAATATTTCCAGTAGAAACGGCTTCTGCAGCGGCAAACGAAGAAACAGATCTTATAGTAGTCAAGACAATTTCCCGTGGCGGCCTGGACTGGGGTATCAAGGAAGTATTGGAAGTGACGGCTACGGCTTACTGTCCGGGAACAGCAGAGGCCGGGTGCCCCATCGATGCCCGCGGGGCGTCACAGTGTACGGGTTTTTACAATGACGGTTATACTGCAACCGGTATCCGGGCTGTAGCCGGCGACGGGAGCAAGGCCAACCCCCACCTGATCGCCGTTGATCCGGCAGTTATCCCCCTAAAATCCTTGGTCTACATTGAAGGTTATGGCTTCGCCCGGGCCGAGGACACCGGCTCGGCGATTAAGGGTAAAAGCATCGATCTTCTTTTTCAAAAGCATAAGGATGCCTGGAATTTTGGCCGTAAAAAGCTGAAGATCTATCTTTTGCCGGAATCCGTATGATAAAAAAAGCAGAGGTTATTCCACAGAAAACAAGAAATAACGACAGGCTTTTTTTCATTGACAGGCTGAATTTCTTGTGATACAGTGATTCCGGTGAGTCCCAACCTCACGGATTTAAATATTTAGGGGGTATGTTTTTTTATGTTGGGTACAGTGAAGTGGTTTAATAAAGAAAAAGGCTATGGGTTTATCGAAAGAGACGATGGCGACGATGTGTTTGTCCACTATTCCGCCATTCAGGAGGAAGGGTTTAAATCCCTTGCCGAGGGTGAAAAAGTTGAATTTGATATCGTGGAAGGGGATAGGGGACCGCAAGCAGCCAACGTTGTAAAGCTTTAATCTGTGGGGTGCGGGACGACGGTTAATACTAAATTATTACAATTTACCACTACTTCCGCAAAATAAATGGGGGCAAAACGCCCCCATTTTTTAATGGGTCCCAAAACAACATTTTTCCCGTAGAAAAGACATACGGGGGAATGTGCAGGAAGGATTTTTTTCCTGAATAGGGAATACTAGAGTGTTAATCAGCTGCAAAGAAATAGAAGTCTGTCAGGAAGGGGAGATTGGCGTGCAGATCAATGTTCGTGGTAAAAATGTGGAAGTTACACCGGCGTTACAGGAATATGTAGTCAAAAAACTGCGCAAACTGGAAAAATATTTTAATACCAAGGCCGAAGCGCAGGCCACTTTAGATGTTGTCCGGGAGGATCATATTGTTGATGTTACCATTTCCTTTAATGGTTTGTTATTGAGGGCGGAAGAAGCGACGGGGGATATGTATGCCTCCATCGACTTGGTTGTGGATAAGTTGGAACGCCAGATGCATAAACATAAGACCAGGATTAACCGCAAGTTAAGGCAGCAGGGGTTGAAGGAACTCAGTGAAAAACTGGCTGGTTTGGGCAAGGCAGGCAAAGAAGCGGCTGAACCCCGCGTGGTGAGAATGAAACGTTTTGTGATGAAGCCTATGCCCACCGAAGAAGCCATTTTGCAGTTGGATCTTTTGGGACACGATTTTTATGTTTTTACCAACGCCGACACAGAGGAAATAAATGTTTTATATAAGCGCAAAGACGGCAATTACGGGTTGATTGAACCCGCTTAAATGGACAATATTTTAAATTTTAAAATACCGGCGGCAGCCGGTTTTTTTCCACAAGGCAACTGATTTTTTTGCCGAAAGGATTGGGATAGGATGCAGGAAAAGGTCAGTGTGGTTATCTGTGAAGGGGGCACCCCGGGCAGTGAAATTGAACGCCTGTTGGTAGAAGTGCGCCATGCGGTGTTGCTGGATAATCTGGAAAAAATGAAGCAGGTGGCAGCTTTTGGTTCATTTTATCTGTTGACCAATTATCCCGGACTGGCGGCGGAGGCTCGTTCTCTAGGGGTGAAGGTTTTCCTGAACGATTTGACGGAACAGCAGTTTCATTTTGGTGCCAAGCTGGCCGAACTGATCAATGCGGAAGAGTTGGAAAATGTTTTCTACATGGGCGGGGCCGGCATTCCTTTGGTGACTATCCCGGAGCTGGAGGAGATCTGCGCGCTGCTTTTGGATGCCCGGGAGATAATCTATGCCAACAACGTTATGTCTGCTGATGTGATCGCTTTTAAACCGGGTCGCCTTGTCAATAGAATTGAGCTGCCGGCCATGGACAATGTTTTGGGGATGTCGCTGCGGGATGAAGCCGGTGTGGAGCAGCGGCTGTTTCGCAATACGGCCGGGCTGCTTTTCGATCTGGATACGCCGGCAGATTTGCTGATTTTAGCCGGGAGCCCTGCTGCCGGGCCGCGGACCCGCCGGGTGCTGGGGGAGATGAACCTCGATCTTTCCCGCCTGGAAAGGGCCAAAAAAGTTCTGGCCGGGGATTATGAAGAAGCAATTCTTTTGGGGCGGGTGGGGGCGCCGGTGATCGCCCACATCAATCAAAACCTGAAGTTGCGCCTGCGTGTTTTTTCAGAAGAGCGGGGCATGAAGGCCCTGGGGCGGGAAGAAAAAGGTGAAGTGGTTTCCCTGATGGGTTTTTTCCTGGAAGAAGTCGGCCCTCAAAGGTTTATGCGCTACCTGGAAAAGGTGGCCCAGTGTGCTTTTCTGGATACGCGGGTGCTGATGTCACACCTTTTGGGGTACAGGCCTACAGCAGAGGAACGCT
>JBMNNQ010000121.1:0-3712 GCA_050942615.1 Dethiobacteria bacterium
GGGACGGATCATGTCCCGGTATTTGACGTGGTGAACAAATAACACCTTGCAGGCCGTTTTTAATTTTGCAGATGGCAGTGATGTTTTTTGCACCGGAAAAAAATATGGCCCGCCGGCAGGTGATGGACACTGCCTGGCAGGGATCCTGTTTAAAAGCGATCTTATAAATATTTTCTGGAATGAGGATAATTTACCCGCTAGATATTGACACAGTGCAACATATTTTTCATTCGCTTGTTTTACGCTTTTATGTTATTCTGGCATTGGCGGTTGATGGTTTATCTTTAAACGCTGGAAAGAAGGGAATGATTTTGGGAGATTACCACTATATTTTTGGGCCCGTGCCCTCCCGTCGCATGGGTTTATCCCTGGGGGTGAGTCCCATCCCCCAGAAGCTTTGCAATTATTCTTGTGTCTATTGTCAGCTGGGCCGCACGAAGACCAAGCGGCGCCGGCGGGAGGCTTACTGCCCGGTGGAAGAAATACTGACAGAAGCTAATAATTATTTAATGGGAAATCACCCCTTGGACGTGGTAACGATCGTCGGTGAAGGGGAACCCACTCTTTATTTACATGTGGGGGAATTGATCAAGGGGTTAAAAAGTTTGACAGTAAAACCAATTGCGGTAATTACAAACGGATCCCTTCTTTTTGAGGAAACCGTCCGGGAGGAACTGTTCGAGGCAGATATTGTGCTCCCTTCATTAGATGCGTACGATGAAGACACTTTTAAAAAGATTAACCGGCCCTTAGGCCTGCTTTCTTTTAAACAGGTTTTTCAGGGGCTTAAAGCTTTTTCTGATGAATTCCAGGGGGAACTGTGGCTGGAAACTATGCTGGTCCGGGGCCTAAATGATGATGACGAATCTCTGGCCCAATTCAAAATTTTACTGGGCAAACTTAATTACGACCGCTTATATTTAAATATTCCGCTTCGTCCCCCGGCTGAACCTTGGGTGGAAGCACCCACACCAGAGTCGTTGGAAAAAGCGGTGGCCCTGTTAAAAGGTACAGCCATTGATCGGGCAATTACCGGCGGGTTTTCCAGCGAAATTGAAGACGATTTTACGGCGGTTGCTAGTATTATTAAAAGACACCCGATGAACCAGCACGAAATAAAAAGCTTTCTAGAAAAAAGGGGATGCCTGGACGATCATGCTGTTTTCCGCAAACTTTCCCGCAGTCCAAAGGTGCAAATAATCACCTACAAAGATTATAAAACATACCGCGGGGTTTAGGGTGATCATGTGAAAAAAAATCCATTAGTCGTTCCCGCTGTAAAGTGGGTGGGTGGAAAACGACAGTTATTGCCAGATATTTTAAAACATGTGCCCGGCAAATTTTCCACCTATTACGAGCCCTTTCTGGGCGGGGGTGCTGTCTTATTTGCCCTGCAGCCCCACCGGGCCGTGGTTAATGATATTAATGAAGAATTAATTAACGTATACACCGTTATTCGTGATCATGTGGAGGATTTGGTTGAAGACTTAAAAAAACATGAAAACAAGGCCGCCTATTTTTATAAAATAAGAGGAAAGGACAGGGATAAAGATACCTATGGCAAAATGAGTGGTGTAGAAAAAGCTTCAAGAATTCTTTATCTTAACAAAACTTGCTATAACGGCCTATTCAGGGTAAACCAACAAGGGGAATTTAATACCCCCTTCGGGCGTTACAAAAACCCCAACGTCGTTAATGAAACCACGCTGAGGGCTGTTAGCAACTACTTTAATAAAGCAAAAATTACACTTAAATGTGAGGATTTTAATAAGGCAGTGCAGGGTATTAGAAAGGGCAGTTTCGTTTATTTTGACCCGCCCTACGACCCGCTTTCAGAAAGCGCAAATTTTACGGGTTATAACAGGGGGGGGTTTGACAGAAATGAACAGCTCAGGCTTAAAAAGCTGTGTGATCAGTTAAGTGACAGGGGCGTAAGGTTCCTCTTATCTAATTCAGCCACAGATTTTATTTTTGAACTATACAAAAATTATAACATTATAACCGTGCAAGCCAACCGGGCTGTTAATTCCCGGGGAGATAAAAGGGGTAAGGTTGATGAGGTGCTGGTAAAAAATTATGCGTGAAATGAAAAATGAAGAAAAGGTCTGGGAAACCCAGGCTAAGGAAGGAGCCCTTCCCTTATTGTTTCATAATTTCAGTATCAGTCCCCCGGCCTGCAGACAACCCGCCTGCCCTCCACGAAGCGGGCCACAATATTGCCGGCCCCGCCGGTGTAAATAAATTTTTGCAACCGTTCTTCCAAAGTAAAACCGGCCGTAATCAGCGCCTCGTCTTCGACAACAATGGCGTCAAAAGCATAACCAGGTTCAAAACTGCCCACCTTACCGAAAAAGTTCCCTCCCCCTTTCGTTCCCAGGTAGAAAACCTCCGCCGTAGTCAAGGGCGCACTTGGGGGCTCTAAAATGTTTCTTATTTTTGAAAGTTGAATAGCCCGTACCATAACCCTGTAAAGGGCTATGCTGTGGCCGGCACCAATATCGCTGCCCAGCCCCAAGTTAATACCCCGTTCTAAAAGTTCCCGCACCGGCATCATGCCACTTTTTAAATTAATATTTGCTTCCGGACAATGCACCAGCCGGACCGCGCTGTTTTTTGCAAGCAGTGTCTTTTCCTGTTCTGTCAAATGAACGGCGTGCGCCATGAGGGTGGGGGTCGGCCCCAGCAGGCCATAATGGTGATAAACATGGGCATAGGTGGACCGATCGGGAAACAGTTCCCGCACCCAGGCTACCTCTGCCTTGTTTTCAGCCAAATGGGATTGCACCGGCAGGTGGTATTTTCTGGCAAGGCTTCCCAGCCCCGCCAACAGTTCAGGCGTGGCACTGGGGGCAAACCGCGGGGTGATGATGGGCTTTACCAGCGGATGGCCGCCATAGCACCTAATCAGCCTCTCAGTTTCCTGCAAGGAAATCGCTGTCACTTCTTGCAAGCCCGGCGGGGCGTGGCAGTCCATATTTACTTTGCCCACAAAGGCGCCGATTCCCCGGGAGGCCAAAAGATCAAATAAGAGCGCCGTGCTCTCTCGGTGCACGGTAGCAAAAATACAGGCCCGCAGTGTGCCATGACGGATTAGCTCCTCGACAAAACGTGCGTAAGCCTTCCGGGCAAATTCCGGGTCGGCAAAACGTTCTTCAAGAGGATAAATATAGCGATCCAGCCAGGGAAGCAGTTCCTGATCCAGGCCGACGCCGGCCTGGTAAAATTGGGAGGCGTGCACATGCAGATCAACAAAACCCGGCATAATTAACCGCCGGCCAAAGTTGTTGATCTTAAAATTACTTAAAGAAGCGGGTAATTTTTCATAAACACCTTCCACCCGGCCCTTTGAAACTGCAATATAGCCGCCTTTGAGGGTTTTAAAACCCCGGGGTGTCGGGGTAAAAATAAGATCACCTTTAAAAATCTGCACTTTAAACGCGTTGCACCCCCCAGGTGTATTATTATGCCATCCCCTTTGAAGGCCAAACAGTAAAACCCAGGCTGAAAAAAGGAACATGTTGCTGCAGATCTGTGGTTCATAATTATAATTCCGGCAGTTCCTGCCAAATTTCTACAAAAATTTCTACCAGTTCTGGATCGAATCTGGTGCCGGCACACCTTTTCAGCTCGGCAAGGGCCTCTTCGGTTGAAATAGTTTCCGGCCCGCCCCTGGTCATCACTTCATAGGCATCCACAATTGCGATAACCCTGG
>JBMNNQ010000122.1:0-3699 GCA_050942615.1 Dethiobacteria bacterium
GATGCGCCACCAACCTGCTGTGCAGTTCAGCCCGCGTGCTTTCACTTGCCTTCTCGTCAATGCGGAGCACAATCTGCACATCTTCTTTCAAATCATGCGTGACCAGGTCTACGTTAAAACTGAGCACCACAAAACTGCCCAAAAGAAGCAGGGTTATGGAAACCACGCCCATGGAGGCAATACTCATCCAGCCATTGCGGACAATGCTCTTTAAGGCCTCCTTAAAAAAATAAAAGAGGCTTTTAATATGCATTAAAATAAACCCCTCTTTCCTGATCGCTGACCACCCGGTTCCCTTCCAGGACAACGACCCGTTTCTGGAAATAATCCACCAATTCCTTGGCGTGTGTAGCCACGATCACCGTCGTCCCCCGAAGGTTGATATCGTGCAGTAGTTTCATGATTTCCATGGAAGTGTTCGGATCAAGGTTACCCGTAGGCTCGTCCGCCAAAACAACAGCCGGGCGGTTGACAATAGCCCGGGCCACACAAACCCTTTGCTGTTCGCCGCCGGAAAGTTCCCCCGGGTTTTTAAGGGCCTTATCCTGTAAACCAACCAGTTTCAGCGTTAAAGGCACTCTTTTGTTAATTTCCCGCGCAGACACACCGATCACCCGCAGGGAAAAGGCCACGTTTTCAAAAACATTGCGATCCCCCAGTAAACGGAAATCCTGGAAAACCATGCCGATATTGCGCCTGAAATAGGGAATTTCGCGTTTACGCAAGCGGGTTATATCCCGGCCAAAAACCTTGATGAATCCCTTGGTGGGAAGAATTTCCCGTAAAAGCAGCTTTAACAGGGTTGACTTGCCGGCCCCGCTGGAGCCGACAACAAATACAAACTCGCCGCGATCAATGGACAAATTAACATCTTCCAAGACAAAAACATCGCTGCCGTATTTTTTATAAAGATGATGGATTTCAATCATAAGGGATTTTTGACCGCCTCTTCTACAGGGATATTCAAAATACCCTGAAAATACCCTGCGCATACGAAATAAGTAAGTAGATATTTCGTCACAATTTCCCAAAAACCCTTTTTATCTGTAAAAAAAATGTCTGCAAAATGCCCAAAATAAAAAAACGGGTGGCAGCCCTGACCGGGGAGGCTACAAGGAGCCAGCCCCGGAAAGGTTTTCCGGCATGCCACCACATTTTTTGTTTATCTGCTTACTATTCTTTTTTCTCCAGCCAGGGCATCATCGCCCGCAGCTCTTCACCTACTTTTTCAATCAGGTGCCCTGCTTCCTGACGCCTCAGGGCTGTAAAACGGGGACGGTTCATACGGAATTCGGTTATACATTCCTGGGCAAAGGTCCCGTCCTGGACTTCCTGTAAAATATTTTTCATCTCAGCGCGTGTCCGTTCATCCACAATCCGGGGCCCCCGGGTCAGATCACCGTATTCGGCCACATCGCTTACCGAGTAGCGCATCCAGGCCAGGCCGCCTTCATAGATCAGGTCGACGATCAGTTTCAGTTCGTGCAAACATTCAAAATAAGCAATTTCCGGCTGATAACCCGCCTCTACCAGGGTATCGAACGAAGCCTTGATCAGCGCTGTAACACCCCCGCAAAGCACAGCCTGTTCACCGAAAAGATCTGTTTCCGTCTCCTCTTGAAAAGTGGTTTCAATCACCCCGGCGCGTGTACAGCCCAGCCCCTGGGCATAAGCCAGGGCTTTTTGCAGACACTTGCCTGTGGCATCCTGGTGTACGGCAACGAGAGCCGGCACACCTTTCCCCTCCTGATACATGCGGCGCACAAGGTGGCCGGGGCTTTTCGGTGCAACCATAAAAACATCCACGTTTTCCGGGGGAACAACCTGGTTAAAAAGAATATTAAAACCATGCGCCACCGCCAGGGCTTTGCCGGCGGTGAGATGGGGCAACAATTCCTTTTCAAACACCGGCGGCTGATCGTTATCACCTAGAAGCATCATGATCACGCCGGCCTCTGCAGCCGCCTCGCTGACCGTTTTTACCTCCAGGCCGTCCTTTTCGGCCTGGAGCCAGTTGGTACTCCCGGGCAGATCGGCAACCACTACGCTCAGGCCGCTGTCACGCAGGTTTTGCGCATGGGCATGGCCCTGGCTGCCATAACCCAATATAGCAATTTTTACCCCTTTCAGATGAGCTAAGTCTGCATCTTTGTCATAATAAATTACCGCCATTTTCCACCTGGCCTTAAACCGGGACCAAAGACAGAAACCCCGCTTTAATGCCAGGTTTTACACCTCCTGACATTTTTGTGGTTAATTTTGTGAAAGGAAACCCTTAAAAGTCCTTTCAGCAGTTATTATGCCATAAATAGAAAACAATAAAATTTATGAGGTCTATAGTTCGACAGTCCCCCCGGTAATACCTGCCAAAAAAAATGACAGTGCCTGAAAATGACAAACTTTTTTGGCTAAATTAAAAACCTTTTTTCGGAAAAAAGGGGAAAATCACAGGGTGGGAACGGGATGACAGGAGGTAACAGGGGATGACAGGGGTGGGGGGATCACTGATAAGCTGACCATAGGGAACACAAAAGGCAGGCCCCGGGACCAGTGAAAAACCCCCTGCATGTGACATTAAATACAGTAATTCCTCAAAAACATTGAATTGTTCCTGGTTTAGTATCCAAAACTTCCCCAATAATAGCTGCTGCCGGTGTGTTTTTTTCTTTCAGTTTTTGCACCAGGGCAGAAGCCTCGTGATGGGGAACAGCGATCAGCAGGCCGCCTGATGTTTGCGGATCGGAAAAAATATCCACAAGAAAAGGGTCTACTGCCGCATCAATTTCCAGGTGTTTTGCACAAAAATTTTGATTCCTATAGCTCCCTCCCGGCAGCAACCCCATGGCGACAAAAGACTTTGCTTCGGGTATCAGCGGTACCTTTTCAGCATAGATCTTGATTCCCACATGGCTGGCCTCCGCCATTTCCAGACAGTGACCCAGCAAGCCAAAACCTGTAATATCTGTACAGGCGTTTACTTTAACCCCTGCTGTTGCTTCCGCAGCATCCTTATTCAGGGCAGCCATCAGCTCTGTAATCCGCCGGGTGGCCTCTGCCTCCAGTTCACCCGCCTTCAGGGCAGTCGCCAGTATGCCTGTACCCAAGGGTTTGGTGAGGATCAGGAGATCCCCCGGCCGGGCACCGGCATTGGTCAGAAATTTTTGCGGGTGCACAACCCCTGTTATAGAAAGCCCATATTTTAATTCCGGATCCTCGACACTATGCCCCCCGACCAGAACAGCACCGGCCTTGTGAATTGTGTCCAGCCCGCCCTGCAGGATCGAACGTAAAATCAGCTTATCCAGATCCTTGATGGGAAAGCAGACAATGTTCATCGCTGTTAACGGCCTGCCGCCCATGGCATAGACATCGCTCAAGGCATTTGCTGCCGCGATCCGGCCAAAGTCATAGGGATCGTCCACTATCGGCGTAAAAAAATCAAGGGTCTGGATCAGGGCAATTTCATCCGTTAACCTGTACACGCCGGCATCATCGGCAACGCCGAGCCCCACAAGCAGGTTTGGATCTTCAACCGTTACTAAACCCTCTAAAACATCCGTCAGGTCTCCCGGACCTATTTTGGAAGCTCAACCAGCAGCCCGGGCATTATTTGTCAACCTGGGAATATTGTTCTCCATGCATTTTAACCTCCTCCCGCACCTGCAGGTGCCTATTTTTTCCGGATAACTGTTTTACCGG
>JBMNNQ010000123.1:0-3690 GCA_050942615.1 Dethiobacteria bacterium
AACCACTTACGTTTGGAATGGGACTGATTCCACATTCTGGAACCCTGAATTCCTCAAATATGCACAGCATCCCCGCCAGGAAAGAAGAAAGTTAGTTTTGAAGGAAAATGGCCTGGAGGACGGTATTTTATTTTTTAACGTGGGCCGGCTGGACACTGAACAAAAAGGCATAGATATTCTGCTGGATGCATTCGAAATGATCATGCGCGGCGATATCCCTGAATCACAAGCTTTTAGGGAAAAAATTCGTCTCATTATTCTTGGTTCCGGTGATCAACATTTAGAAGCTGCAACCCGTAATTTGGAGCAGCGTTATCCACAAAATATGAAAGCTTTGCTTACCTACCTGGGCCGGGAAACAACACGGGAATATTATGGCGCAGCTGATTTTTGCCTTATTCCTTCCAATTTTGAGCCTTTTGGTCTGGTGCAGCTGGAAGCAATGTGTATGGGTTGTATCCCCATTGGGTCACGTGTGGGTGGGATCAATGATACAATTTTAGATTTACATGACTTTCCAGAAGAAAGTACCGGCAGGCTGGTGCCTTCCCGTAATTCTGCGACTTTGGCCCGGGCCATGGTTGAAATGGCACAGCTGTCGCTGGGTAATGAACGGGAAATTTTAAACAAGATGCGGCTGCGCGGCCGGGAACATGTGATCCAAAACTTTAATTGGGATAAAGCAGCGGCAAGATATATTAAGGTATATGAAAATAAGGCGACAATCAAGCTGCCTTTTGTCAGTTATGCAGAACCCTATTAAAAACCGGACGACGAAGTTCCGGGTTATCGCAGAGAGGGATGTGAATTAGGTGCCAAAATTACGCCAGGATCCATTGACTGGTGAGTGGGTTATTGTTGCGACTGAACGGGCCCGGCGTCCGGAAACATTCGCTCCTAAAAAAAAGGAAGAAAAAACTGTTTTGCCTGCCCGGATGGAAAACTGCCCCTTTTGTGCAGGCAATGAACAGATGACCCCGCCAGAGGTTTTGGCTTACAGGAATGGTCAGGAAAAACCCGATACACCCGGTTGGTCTGTGCGGGTTATTCCCAATAAATTTCCAGCATTAGAACAACATGAAAATGGCAGCCTGCCCGACTTTGGGGGGTCGGGCGGGTGGAATCTGTTTCAAAACTTTGATGGTTATGGTGTGCATGAAGTGATCATTGAAACACCGGATCATAACCGCCAGCTGCCCGACTTGGGCATTGAAGAAATGGTGCAGGTGTTGAGGTCGCTGAAGGAACGTATTTTGGCGCTTGCGGAAGATCCCCGTCTGAAATATGTGCAGATTTTCCGTAATCATCGGCGGGAAGCAGGGGCCTCTATCGAACACCCGCATGGACAGCTCCTGGCTCTGCCCTATATTCCTCCCCTATTGGAAAAGGAGTACCGGCGCTGTCAGGAATATTATGCTGAAAACAAGAGGTGTCTGCTTTGCAGCTTGCTGGCAGAGGAGGAAAAAAGTGGGGAAAGGGTAATTTTAAAAAATGATTCTTTCCTGGCCTATATACCTTTTGCTGCCCCCCTGCCTTTTACCACCTGGATTGTGCCGCGCCGGCACGCTTCTTCCTTGGAGGAAGGGGAAAAGGACTGGGAAGAACAGCTGGCACCTCTGCTGAGGGAGTTTTTGTTTAAGCTTGATGAAAAGTTGGAAGATCCCCCTTATAATTTTTATTTTCATCTGGCCCCTTTACGCAGTGGGCCAAAGCCTGACTACCACTGGCATCTTGAAATTATCCCCAAGTTAACAATTATTGCCGGGCTGGAAATGGCTACAGGAACTTTTATTAACGTTTCCAGGCCCGAGGAAGCGGCCCAATTCCTTAGGGAATAAAAATCATGGGAAAAAGGAGTCATTACTAGCGCTATGTCTATTCTGGAAAGTTCGGCAAAGCACACATTATCAGAAGATAAGACTGCAAAAAAACAGCTGACTTATTTTATTTTAGCCTTACATAACCACCAGCCGGTAGGAAACCTGCCGGAGGTTTATGCTGCAGCTTTTAAAGATGCCTATGCCCCCTTTATTGAAGTGCTTTCCCGCTACCCCGATGTCAAGGTGGTGCTGCATTATACAGGAATCCTTCTGGAATGGATTGCTAAAAATGAGCCTGCTTTTATGGACACCTTGCGTGAAATGGTCGGGCGGGGGCAGGTAGAGATTATGGGCGGCAGTTTTTATGAACCAATTTTACCGATTATACCGGACAGTGATAAAAAAGGGCAGATTCAAAAATTAACCCGTTACCTGCGCCGTAAGCTGGGGGCCGAGGTGCAGGGCATGTGGTTGGCAGAACGTATCTGGGAACCGCACCTGGCCCGGCCGCTTTGCCAGGCCGGGATACGTTATGTTGTTGTTGATGATGCCCATTTTCAGGAGCTGGGCCTGAAAAGCGAGGAATTGCGGGGCTATTATCTCACCGAAGAAGAAGGTTGCCCCTTAAGAATTTTTTCCATCAGTGAAAAATTACGCTACCTGATTCCTTTTGAAAAGACAGAGGAAACGCTTTCTTTCCTGGGCCATTTGGGCAAGGAAAGCCCCGGTTCGCTGGCTGTTCTGGCCGATGATGGTGAAAAGTTTGGTTCCTGGCCCGGAACCCATGAACATGTCTATGAAAAAGGCTGGTTGGAGGAATTTTTTCAGCTGCTGCAGGAAAACAAGGACTGGCTGCAGACGACCACTTTTAGTGAATATATGGAGAAATACCCCCCCCGGGGCAGGATCTATCTGCCGGCAGCTTCTTACCGGGAAATGAAACAGTGGGCAGGAGGGTTTTGGCGCAATTTTCTTGTTCGTTACCCGGAAAGTAACCGTATGCATAAAAAAATGCTTGCTGTCCGCAAAAGATTACCGGAGATCATGCCTAGAAGGGTGCGGCAGAAAGCGCGGGAACATATTTGGGCTGCACAGTGCAACTGTGCCTACTGGCATGGGGTTTTTGGGGGTCTCTACCTTAACTTTTTGCGGGCAGCAATTTACGAAAATCTGATAAAAGCTGAAAACTTGGTTGTAAATTCTGTCCATAACAGTAAAAAATGGTTGGAGCTTAAAGTCGGAGACCAAAACTATGATGGTTTTCAGGAAATTATGGTTAACAATAAGTATTTTGCCCTGCTTTTTTCTCCCTTTCAGGGGGGCAGCCTGTGGGAGCTTTCTTACAGGCCGGCAGCGGTAAATTTCCTGGATACATTTACCCGCCAGCCGGAACCCTATCATGAAGACCTGCTTAATGAAGGCATTAATATCAAAAAGCATGATCAGGACCAAGGGGTGAAAACAATTCACGGCAGGCTGGCCGCCAAAGAAGATGGGTTGTATAAATATGTAGTCTATGATCGTTACCCCCGGGGTGCTCTGCTGGATCATGTTTTGCCGCTGGAAACAGATTTAGATTCCTTCAGCCGCGGGGAATACCAGGAAATAGGTAACTTTTTATTTGAACCTTATAAGGCTTCCCTGCAATATAACAAGGGGCAGGCACAGGTTGTTTTTTCGCGTTATGGTGAAGTTAGGGAACAGGGGGAGCTGTTTGTGCAAAAAGATATTCTTTTGCCGGCAGCGTCCCAGGAAATTGAAATAAAATATCATTTACAAAACAATAACGAACAAGGCCGGCCGCTGTCTTTCCGGTTTGGCGTGGAGTTTAACCTGGCTTTCCTGGCGGGCTACGCCCCGGATCGCTACT
>JBMNNQ010000020.1:0-19544 GCA_050942615.1 Dethiobacteria bacterium
AATTAGGGCGAGGTCTTCTTCCGAGCTGCCGTATTGGGCAAAGTGAGCCCGGGCATGCATCGCATAGTAGGCAGGCATCATCGTGCCAAAGGGGGATTCCCACATAATATCGGCTCCCCGGCCCATACGTTCCTGGGAATCTGCAGAGGTAATTTCCGACATCTTCTGGAAACCTAAAACAACGACAAGATCCTTCCAACCTGATTTAATCATGGAATAGGCCAGTTCAAGGCCCGAAGTACTGGATGAACAAACCGACTCAACGTTAAAAGTCATCTGGGGGTTTAAGCCTAAGTATTCAGCCATCAAACCTGACGGACTGCGCTGTTTGTCATATTCCGGTGCCGAACAAATAATAGAGGCCTCAACATCTTTGTTGGTAATTCCCGCATCCTTCATGGCCTCCCGGTAGGCTTCAAAAGCCAGTTCCCTGATGGAACCTTCATAGCCCCGGACAAAAGCACTTTGGCCCACTCCAATAACGGCTACATCCTTGGACACATTAACTCCCTCCTTATTTAATCCCTAGGGTTGCAATCATCGGTCTTTAAAATGACGACATCTTTAAGGCATGACCATGCCGCCGTCGATACAGATTATCTGCCCTGTTATATAGCTGGAATCTTCTGAGGCTAAGAAAACAACTGCCGGGCCGATTTCTTCAGGTTTGCCAAAACGACCCAGGGGAATACGTTCCAGATATTTTTCCTTAAAGCGAGGATCATGGGCAATGGTCTGTGTCATATCTGTTTCAGCCATGGGTGCAATAGTGTTTACCCGGACCCTATAACGGGCCAGTTCCTTGGCAGCAGATTTCCCCAGGGCATAAACCCCGCCTTTGGCGGCGGTATAGTTCACTTGGCCGACTGTACCCAGCAAACCCGCCGAGGAGGTAACGTTAATAATGGAACCGGAGCGCTGCTCGATCATGGGCTGGGCAACAGCCTGCAGGCAGTAAAATGTACCTGTAAGATTAATCCTGATGATGTCCTCCCACTGATCTTCGGTCAACTTCCAAAGCATTCCCGGCCTGGTAATGCCGGCATTGTTGAAAAGCACGTCTACCCGACCAAATTTTTCCATAACCTCATCAACCAGGGTAAAAACCTGTTCCCGATCACCAACATCTACCTGCTTGACAAAAACCCGGCGCCCCAACTTTTCTGCAGCGCGCACCAGATCACTGTCTGCCTGGATACTGCGGCTCACAAGAACAAGGTCGGCCCCTTCCTGGCCCAGGGCCAAGGCTACTGATTCACCAATTCCCTTGCGTGCCCCGGTAACGATAGCAACCTTTCCTTCTAAACGCATCTTTTCACCTCTTTTCGTTTATAAATTGATGACTGGCCACCGTATAATAAGTGACAAGTCTGAAAATTATGAAATAGGGCGTACGTAGTGTTCCCCTTATCCCTCCGCCAGGGAATAAGGGGAATCTATTACTTTCTTCGCACAGCAGGTCTGTCCGTCAACCAAATATGAGGACAGGTTCAAAATTATGCGGAATAGCCGGTAAATAATTGCACAAGCCCAAATTTTAAAAGAAACCTGCTTTAGAAAATGTAAGACCTTTTCAGATTTTAAAAAAAAGGTAAGGATTTGAAAAACGATCAAGGAGGACAAGTACAGTCTAGTAAACAAAGCGGTTTATTATGTATGTATATATGCTGTAAAAACCGGTTTTCTTGGCTTTCTTTACAGGAAACTACATGTCCATTATCTCATAACATGAAGGGAAAGACTCCCCCAACATCATAGGTATAATAACATTCACACTTATTTATGTCAAGCAATGCGGTGGAATTTCCCGGCTTCAAAATATTGAATTATCAAAACATATCTAGTAAAATATATAATGGAAGAATGTTTAACTAATAGCCAAAATACATTTGAAGGGAAGTAAAAAATATCATGGGAACCATCCCCCGCAAAGAAATAGAAAAAAGGATCGGGAAATTCCAGTTAAAGTTGAAAGAAAAGGAAATTGAAGCGGCTATTATAGCCCAAAATGTTGATCTTTTTTATTTTACAGGTACCTGCCAAAAAGGATATCTGATTATTCCCGCCGAGGGGGAACCCCTTTTTCTGGTCAACAAGAGTCTGAAAAGAGCCCGGGAGGAATCGCCCCTCGCTAATGTGCGTTTTCTTCAAAGTTTTGGAAACCTGCCCGCTGCCCTGCAGGAAAACATACCCGGCCCCAAAAGAATAGGCCTGGAATTGGATGTTCTACCGGCCCACCTGTACTTACGTTTGCAAAAGATATTTCCGCAGGCACAGCTTGTGGACATCTCTATGGCCATCAGAAAGCTGCGGATGCTCAAAAGTCCCTATGAAATTGAAATCTTCAGACAGGGAGCAGAAATCAGCCGGCAAATGCTGCAGGCGGTACCCCGTTTTTTAAAGGCAGGAAAGCAGGAAGTGGTGTTTGCAGCCGAAATAGAATGTTTTCTGCGCAGCCTGGGTCACCAGGGAGCGGTACGCATGCGGCAGTTTAACCAGGAAACTTTTTATGGGCATATTATGTCAGGGGAAAATTTGACCTATCCCACCTTTTTTGACGGGCCAACCGGAGGCCCGGGCCTTTCCCCGGCTTATCCTCAGGGGCCGGGATGGAAAAAAATACAGGAAGACGAGATGGTCCTCGTGGACTACCTTACTGTATACCAGGGTTACTGTGTAGACAGCACCCGTTTCTTTTTTTTGGGGAACAATGTTCCTGATTTACTGCAAAAAGCACATCAAGTTACCCTGGCCATCCAGGATGAAGTCATAAAAACAGCAAAGCCGGGGGTTTACTGCTCAGAAATTTATAAGTTGGCCTGCCAACTGGCGGCAGACAGCGGTTTTAAGGATTATTTCATGGGGCACGGTGAAGATCAGGCCCCCTTCGTAGGCCATGGCGTAGGCCTGGAACTCGACGAATTGCCTTTTATAGCCGACAGGCAGGACTATCCCCTGCAGGAAGGTATGGTTTTTGCCCTGGAGCCCAAAATGATTATACCGGGCCTGGGTGCAACGGGGGTGGAAAACACCCTTTTGGTTACAGACCAAGGCCTGGAAAAAATAACTGTGTACCCCGAAGATATAATCCTGGTTGATCCCTGTTAAACAGTATCCCGGTTTAAGTGAATTCCAAAATACTGCCGGCTTGGCAAAAGGCAAATTTTTCACCAAAAGCCCGGTAAAAAAACAAAGTGGCCAGGATGCCGGTGCAATGGCAAGGTGCCACCAGCTGCAAATCATATTCCCGCACTGCCTCCATAATCCCAGCCAGCTGTTCGCCGGAGGCATGCAAAAGATGTGTGCCGCCCAGCAAGGCATAAAGGCGGCGTTTGCCGCTTAATGTTTTAACATGTCGGAGCGTGTTCAAAAGGCCGGCATGGCTGCAGCCCAGGATGACAACAACCCCGGCCGGGCTTTCCACCAGCAGGGCCTGATCATCATAGAGAAGATCTGGCTGGAACCCCGCAGCTGTTTTTTGCAAAAAATACGGCTCGGGGTTTTTCCAGCCTGCCGGACGCGGTATCTCCCCGGTAATCACAGCCCCCCCGCCCAAGTCAAATGGTTCCCGCTGTAAATGAAATTGTGCCCCCAGATTTTCAAGTGCTTGCCGCGACCAGGGGGGGCCGATATAGGCAGCCTCCTCCTCCGGGCTTCCCCCTAGACGGCGGTATTTAGGGATAAAGATATCCGGGTGGGCATAGACAGGCACTGCCCCTGTTTTCCCCAGAAGGGGCTGCAAACCGCCGGTATGATCATAATGGCCGTGGCTGAGCACGACAGCATCAAGCCTGCTCAGATCTACACCCAATATTTTTGCATTGGCCAACAACGTCCGCCCCGCACCGGTGTCAAATAGTATCCGGCGGCCGCCTGTTTCCAAAAAAACAGACAAACCATGTTCCCCCAGCACCCCTCCACCTGGAGCTCTGTTTTCACAAATAACGGTAATCCTGACCCTGGAATTCATTATCGCCACCCCCTGCAAAATATTGCTTCTAAAAATTATCCTCAACAACATCTTCAAAACACAAAGTTTATCTGGTATAATTATTGGGGCTTACTTTTTGATAAATTTCTACATTTTATGTTAATACTAATACCTATTCAACCTTTAGACAAGTGTACACAGCTAAAATATGCACGGATACCAAACGGCTTACCCACGTATTTACGTAATTTTATTAACGTCTTTACGTAAAATTGCTTTCTTTTTGCGGTGTTTTTTTGACATGCAAGCCCTTTTATACTATTTTTGGCCTAATTTTGCACCCCTTTTAGGCTGGCACCTAATTTGCACTAGATATAAGCGTAATCATTCACCAACAAATTTAAAAAAGAAGGGAGGTCAGTAAAAATGGCCAATCGTTGTCAGTTTTGGAAGGAGTACGATTCTGTATCCGGAAGTATCTCTTTTTGTGAGTTGGCTGCCTTTAACAGGTCGGTGAACCCGGCTTTTTTGGCAGAAATCGGTTGCACACCGGAAAAAAGAAAAGAGTGCTTGGGCAGTATGGAATTAAACATCGGTACGGGAGAGGTGCCGGTACCGGTAGTGCCCCCTCCTGTTGTCTGTGATCCGCCCCCGATAATCGCTCAAAGTGCTGTCGCACTTGCAGAAAAAAAGGCAGCTACACGGGCACCTTCTTTACAGCTGCTTGCCATCCTGGCGGGAGCTTATATTGCTCTGGGGGCAATCCTCTGTACCATTGTTACCAACGATCTGCCCACTTATATCGGGGATGGCTTATCCCGTCTGATCGGCGGCATGTCTTTCTCCTTGGGGCTGATTTTGGTGGTCATGGGCGGAGCCGAACTATTTACCGGCAATAATCTTATGGTGGCCGGCTTTTTAGAAAAAAAAGTATCGTTGAAAGAGGTTTTAAATAACTGGGGTTGGGTATATGTTTTTAACTTTGTCGGGTCACTGATCGTCGTTGCGCTTTTCTTTTACTCAGGTATTTGGAAGGCAAATGGCGCTGCAGTAGGACTCAAGGCTATCAATACAGCCGTGGCAAAAACCTCACTCCCCTGGTCGGAAGCCTTTTTCCGTGGAATTTTCTGTAACTGGCTTGTCTGCCTGGCAGTATGGCTTTCCATGGCCGGTAAGGATGCTTTTGGCAAAATCATTGGCATCATGATCCCCATCACGGCCTTTGTTGCTGCGGGTTTTGAGCACTCCATTGCCAATATGTATTTTATCCCCATGGGCATTCTTTTGAAAAGCCAACCCATATTCCAATCCTTAATTGCAGCAGACGTCACTCAAGGGCTTACCTGGGGAACTTTCCTGTGGAACAACCTGGTCCCGGTTACGCTGGGCAACATTGTCGGGGGCGTATTCTTTGTAGCTGTTGTCTACTGGAATGCCTACCTGCGACCTGTAGCCAGGCCGGCAATACACGCCACTACAATGAAAACCATCAAAGGTTAATATTTTAGGGTATAAAGACATTTTCTAACAAACTCCGTGACAAATGAGCCGGTATAGAAAGGCCTGAAAGGGGTGGAGAACAGTGGAAAAATTGGTAAATTGCCCTTATTGGAAAGAGTACCGTGGTATTAACGGCTGGATGATGTTTTGTAGTGCCGGCGCTTTTGCCAAGGAATTTAAACGGGATTATGCTGAAAAAATAGGCTGCACTGCAGAACAAAGGACGATCTGCAGTAAAACAATGCAGCTTAATATGGGATACGGCTTGTTACCGACAATAGTTGACGAAAAAATAATAATAGAAAAACCAGCAGATGCAGTTTTTGTACCTGGAAAACATGCTTAATTAAAGATCTGATGCTGCCTACCGGGCAACCATGTTCAACGCACTGCCGTCAAAACCCGGCAGCCCATGGAAAGTGTTCGTGTGTGCAGCCTTCACACAGGTTGGTCAGGTTCTGCCGGGTCCATTAAACCTGCAACGTTCCAGCCTGCATTATTGCAGCAGCATTACCATAATCAACATTACCTGTTGTTGTTTCTTCATCTTGGCAAGTCACGGGCAGCATAAACATCATAAACATAATAAAGGATATTTTTTAGGTGTCTTACAAAGCATGGTACTTGCGGAGGGCTGATGCAGGCCACCGGCATCCCCTGCCGGTGGCCTGCCGGCCCCTTGTTTTTACTGCAAAGCCCCCCATCATAAGATATTTCAATATATTCTGCAGCTACATGGTTACACCGCCTTGTCATCGCTATCCTGAAAATCATCTATTAAAGAACAAAACATGCCTCCTGCCGGGAAAAAGGATTTAGGCCTTTTTTTAGCGAACTAGTTTAAAGGTTTAAGGAAGTAGCAATCCAGCCCACGGCAGTTCCAACAGCTCTTTTTCCCGGGAAATATTTTTCCATTTTTGCAAAAGGGGAATAAAACGGTGGTTATCAACGACAAGAAAATACCTTCCGGAAAATCAGGGGGCATAGGCGGTTCAAAAAATTCATATAATCCTGAACTTAAAAAAAAAGCGGACGAAATTACCAGAAAAAATACACAGCTAGAGATCATTAACCAGCTTGCCCTGGATACCGGCAGCGGCAAGCCCTTTCCACAGATTGTTAAAAATATGATTCCCAAATTAAAAACCCTCGTTTTCTTTCATTCCCTCACTTTTTATCTTATCCAGAAAAACAGTTTAATTAAACGTTTCCTTTTTAAGGCCACTGCGCGAAAAATCAAGGTCCGGGAAACATTTTTTCAAAAAAGCAAATTGCAAAAATGTATACAGGACAAAAAAACGCATCCAAGGGCTGTTCTCTGGACTGTCGTGCATGAAAAAAAGCCTTTGTTCCAAAATAATATTTCTGGGGAAACTTATTCCTTTCCTGAAGATGTTGAACAGCTTAAACAGGGTATCACCTCCCGCATGTTGCTTCCCCTGAAGGTTGGGAAAAAGGTTGGCGGTATCCTGGAGGTAACCGGTAAAAATGAATTTTGCGCAGCCGATCTCTCCCTGTTAAAACAGATAGCCGCCCCGCTGGCTGTCTGCCTGGAGAAAACCCGCCTTGATCAGAAAGTCCGGCAGTACCGGCAGGAATGGGAGATTATTTTTTCAGCAGTTACAGATCTGTTAGTCTTTATTGATCAAAATCAGTCAATACAAAAAGTGAACAGGGCGGCCCTTGATTTTTTTACTTTAAGTGAAAAAGATATCATCGGCCAAAAATGTTATGCCCTTTTTTATGGCCGCAAATCCCGTTGCAACCCCTGCCTTGCCGATCAGGTGCTACAGCATAACAAAACTGTTTACCTGCAATCCCGTACCCGTTATAATCGTGTCCTGGATATTCTTGCCTACCCGGCCTGCATCGAAGGTGAATCATACCAGATAACGTATTACGCCAAGGATGTAACCCGTTTTGTCGATGCAGTCAAGTTTACCTCCTTGGGTGAAATGTCTGCCGGCATTGCCCACGAGCTTAACAGCCCCCTGACAGCCATTGTCGGCAATTCCCAGCTGCTTCGGCGTGAAACCCCGCCTTCCAGCCCCCATTTCCAGCTGATTAAAGATATAAACTCCTGCAGTGCACGCTGCCAAAGAATTATACAAAATCTGCTGGCCTTGTCCCGCCGGGATGAAATTTCTTTTGAAGAAATCAATCTGAATAAAGTAATCGAAAAAGCCCTTTTCCTGGTCTCTTATCAAATAGAAAAAAATAAAATTAAACTGATCAATAAAATTACGCCTTCCCCCCAACGTATTATGGGCAACAACCAGGGCCTGGAACAAATCATTATTAACCTGCTGCTTAACGCCAGGGATGCCATAGAGAAGAAAAACACAGGGGATGAAAACGGAGCCCCGGAGATCGGAAAGGTAACGCTATCGACAAGGATGCTGCCGGAAAAATTTATCGCTGTGGATATTGCAGACAACGGCTGTGGGATTAAAGCAGAAAATATACCACAAATTTTCAACCCTTTCCATACCTCAAAAAAACCAGGCAAGGGTACCGGGCTGGGCCTTTCTGTAAGTTTGGAAATTGCCCAGGCCCATGGAGGGTTTATTGATGTGGAAAGTGTGCCCGGCAAGGGCAGCACCTTCAGCCTGATCCTTCCTTTCCAACAGTCAGGGGAGACAAATGACGGGATGAAAAATGAAGACACTGCCGCTGATGTTTCAACACCGTAGGCGGTGCCGGAGGTTCTGATTAGATGCTTACAAATGTTTTTTTTTTAGTGGTTGATGACGAACAGGAAATCTGCAACTTTTTTTCCTACCTTTTACAAAGTAAAGGCTACCGGGTAGAAACAGCAAACACCGGGGAAGCAGCCTTTAAGAAACTGGCTAAACAGCAATTTAATGTCGCCTTGGTAGACTTGAAACTGCCGGACTGTGATGGGCTTACTATTTTAAGAAAAATAAAAAAGCTGCAGCCTGAATGCGAAGTAATTATCATTACGGGTTATTCCACTGTTAAGTCAGCAGTAGAGGCCATCCAGCTGGGGGCCTTTGACTACATTGAAAAACCCTTTGTTGATATTGAAGAAATGGAAGCCTTGTTGAACAAGGCCCTGAACGTGCGGGCTGAGCTGGAAAAAATCAGCAGTTCACTGCAAGAATTTGATTTTGTCATCGGCCGCAGCCCCAAAATGCTGAGCCTGATCGTTGCTGCCCGGAAAATTGCCAAAAAGAATATTACTGTTTTAATCCAGGGGGAAACAGGAACCGGGAAGGAGGTCCTGGCGAAATATATCCATGCTGTTAGCCATCGCAAAAAACAGCCTTTTTTAGCCTTTAACTGTGGAGCCTTTACAGAAACCTTACTGGAAAGTGAGCTTTTTGGTCACGAAAAGGGTTCTTTTACCGGTGCTACCGGCAGAAAAAAGGGTATTTTTGAACTGGCACATCACGGCACCCTTTTCCTCGATGAAATAGACTCTGCAAGCCCTGCTATCCAGGTAAAACTGCTCCGCATCCTGGAAACCGGGGAATTTTTAAGAGTCGGGGGCGAAGAACTGGTTAAAGTTGATGTCCGGATCATCACCGCCACCAATGTTGACCTGCAAACAAAGGTTGAAGCCAATCTTTTCCGGGAAGACCTTTTTTATCGCCTGGATGTTGCCTCTTTGTTTATTCCCCCCTTAAGGGACCGGGCGGGGGATGTGCCCCTGTTTGTCAACTACTTCCTGGAAAAAGAAACCACCGCCCGGGGGAACCCCGCTAAAAGGTTCAGTGCAGAGGCTTTAAAAATTATCAAGGGCTATAATTGGCCCGGCAATATCAGGGAGCTGGCTAATACAGTAGCCCAATCCATCCTATTAAGTAATGGGCCCCTTGTCACTGCAGCCGATCTGCCGTCCCGCATTAAAAAGGGGTATAAAAAAATTATTGCGGCTCCCCCCTGTGCAGAAGAAAAGGGAAAAAGCATGGCAATAAAGGATGAAAAAGCAAAGGATTCCCCTACGGCATTATCTGCAAAAAACGTGACCGGCTATTTCGACTTTCATGTCCAGGGAGATAAACTGGGCCACCTGCTGCACCAGTTTGAAAAAACTCTGATGCATAATTTGAATCTACGGGACGGTTTCGCCTTGAATAATTTACAAAACAGCCTTAGGGAATGGAGCAATTATACTGTCAAAAAAATAATTGGCAAAGCCCTGGAGGCCACCTATGGCAACCAAGCCAAGGCGGCCGAACTGTTAAACATTACGCCCCGGGCCCTGCGTTATTATTTTATAGAAAAACCGGTAAAAAAAGAGCTGACTAAAAATAGGCCTCCCGAAAATAAATTAGAATAGAAATGGCGGGGCCCCGCACACCAAAAGGCACTAAAAAAACCCTGCCATTTTCAGGCAGGGCCGGATGTTATTTTTGATGTTGTTTTTATGGAGCGGGTGATGGGAATCGAACCCACGTAACTGGCTTGGGAAGCCAGCGCTCTACCATTGAGCTACACCCGCCTGATTTGCAGGTAACGTTCCAGCTTGCGTTTAACTCTTTGCAGGGCATTGTCTATCGATTTTACATGCCTTTCCAATTCTGCAGCAATCTCCTGGTATGATTTTCCCTCCAGGTAAAGCATCAGCACACGCCGTTCGAGTTCACTCAGAATCTCCCCTATTTTAAATTCTATATCCTTATATTCCTCGCGGTTAATCATGAGTTCTTCCGGATCTGTAACTTTTGTGCCGGATAGTACATCCAAAAGAGTGCGGTCTGAATCTTCATCATAAATAGGCTTGTTTAAAGAGACATACGAATTAAGGGGTATATGCTTCTGACGTGTAGCCGTTTTAATAGCCGTGATAATCTGCCGGGTAATGCAAAGCTCGGCAAAAGCCCGGAAGGAAGACAGTTTATGGCCCTTAAAATCCCTGATGGCCTTATAGAGGCCAATCATACCTTCCTGGATAATATCTTCACGATCTGCGCCAATTAAAAAATAGGATCTTGCCTTGGCTTTAACAAAATTTTTATATTTATTGATCAAAAACTCCAGGGCGGTGCCATTTCCCTTTTTGGCTTCCACAACAATTTCTTCATCCGCCTTTTCTTCATATTCCTCAACTTTGAAAATATCAAATTTTACACGAACTCCGTCGTCCTCCACCAAATTCTGTGACGACAAAACCACTTAGCACCGCCTCCGTTGTGATATTGAGGACATAATACCTTCGGATTAATTATAGCCCATGCCCCTGTAGGCGTCAAGTCTCTCCCGGAGCCCTGCACAGCGGAAATTGCCACTAAATATTTTTTTGTCTCCAGCGCTGGCCAAAAATCTCATAAATAATGATGCCCCCGGCCACAGCAACGTTCAGGGATGAAACACGACCTTTCAAAGGAATATGCACCAGAAAATCACACTTTTCTCGTAACAACCTGGCCAGGCCTTTGCCCTCACTGCCTAAAAGTAAAACCAGCGGGATGTTGAAATTGGCTTCAAAAAAAGGATCTCCCGCCGACATTTCCGCCCCGGCCAGCCAAAAACCTTCTTTTTTCAGGTAATCCATTTCCCGGGCCAGGTTTACAGTGCGGGCCAGGGGCAGGTGTGCTACAGCACCGGCCGAACTTTTAAAAACAGCAGGTGTAACCCCGCAGGCCCGGTCCCGGGGAATAATAGCCCCGTCCAGGCCGGCTGCAGAAGCGGTCCGCAAAAGGGAGCCTAAGTTGTGGGGATCCTGAAGGTGATCGAGCATCAGCAAAAAAGGCAAATCCTTTTTTTGCCGGGTTTTTTGCACTAAATCAGCCACAGTAAGGTAGTTAAACTGTTCGATCCGGGCCAGCACACCCTGGTGTTTTTGTCCCGGTGCCCGCTCCTCAATTTTGTTGAGCCCAGTACGCTCCACCGGAACACCTTTTTGCCGGGCCTCCTGCCTTAACCTGTCAATAACGGCCCCCCGCGCACCTTCCTGTAAGGTAATCCCTAGCAGGGGCAGGTCGCTTTGCAGGGCTTCCAAAACCGGATGGCGGCCCCAGATCAGATCATATTTTTTCTTCATGCTGCCTACGCTCACCGCCACTCAGGAAAAATTCCTGAAAAATATCAAAGGACCAGGGCGCAACCCCCTCCACGATCTTTAAGATAGCCCGGGCATATTCCCGTATTTCTTTCTGGGCCTGCCTGCTTGTACGTAGCAACAAAAAATTCATGAGAGAGCTGCCGTTTACTGTCCAGTAAAAACGGGTATAGGTGCCGACCGGCAGTAAGGAACGCGCCGCTTCGCGGCGCAACCGGTGCACACCGATCATCTCTTCATAAAGGTCAAAACAGGCTTCGTGATGTTCTTTCCACCTGTCCTCCAGCGCCGGGGGCAAATTTTCCGGCACAAAGTATTCTCGTTCTGCCACACAATAACGCAGTGACTCTTCATTATAGGAACCAATGCGGTGCCTGTGCCACTGCCGGGCCACAAAAAGCGGGCATTTGATATCAAAAGTAAAAACCATGGCTTCAAAGGGTGTTTTATGCCCTTTGGTCAGCAGGTGCTTTAGCAGCTTGCGATCGCTGACCGCACCCTGGGAAGTGCTTTTCCAACAGCGCCGTGCGTTGCGGATTACAGCATCATCCCCGCCCATCCATTCCACCAGTTCGACAAAACCATGGTTTAAAACTTTCTTTTTACCCATGTTACCCCTCCGTCCCCTGCTCTGCCAAAATTCTCCACCTGGTGCCCTGGGGGGTATCTTCAAGGACGACCCCTTTTTCCCGCAGTTGATCACGGATAGAATCAGCCCGGGCCCAGTCCTTCTGCCGGCGGGCTGTTTCCCTGTCGGCGATTAAGGAGGTAATTTCTTCCTCCAGGCTGTTTTCCCCGGCCTGCTTTTTCATGAAACCAAAAATTTCATCGGTTTCCCGGTAAAATTCCAAAATAAGTGCCAGGTCCTCCCGCCGGGGCTTTGCACTACTGTTCAGATAAATATTGGCCTCCCGGGCCAGTTCAAAAAGAACCGCAAAAGCCCCGGCCGTATTAAAATCATCGTCCATGGCTTCCCGGAATTTTTGGCGGTACGTCTCCAGGTTGGTCTGCCAGGTTTTTGCTGCCTCGCCGGCCGGATCTGCTGTTGTTTTTTGCAGGGCATCCTCCAAATTATAAAGCAGGGTATGCAACCTTCCCAGGGCTTTGGCCGCCTGCTGCAGGTGTTCTTCTGAAAAATTAATCGGCGAACGGTAGTGGGCGGAAAGCATAAAAAATCTGAGGACCAGGGGATCCACCTTTGCCTGCAGTTCTTTAATTGTCAGCACATTACCCAGGCTTTTAGACATTTTTTCCTGGTCAATATTCAAATAGCCGGCATGCAGCCAGTGCCGGGTAAATGTTTTGCCGGTAGCCCCTTCACTTTGGGCAATTTCATTTTCATGATGGGGGAAAATCAGATCCTGCCCACCGGCGTGTATATCCAGGGTTTCGCCCAAATAATGCATAGACATGGCCGAACATTCAATATGCCATCCCGGCCGCCCCCGGCCCCAGGGGCTTTCCCAGGAAGGTTCCCCCGGTTTTTCCTTTTTCCAAAGTGCAAAATCCATGGGGTGTTTTTTGCGGGCGTCGATCTCCACCCGGGCACCCAAGTTCAGTTCTTCCAAATCTTGGTGGGAAAGTTGCCCGTACGCCGGGAAGGCATCCACATGAAAATAAACATCCCCCCCGATTTCATAAGCCAAGTTTTTATCCATTAACTTTTGAATCAAAGCAATAATCTGGGGGATATGCTCCGTAGCCCGGGGATGATGATCGGCCGGCAAAACCCCCAAAGCTGCAGCGTCTTCCTGGTAAGCCTGAATAAAGCGTGCTGCCAGCTCTGCAACAGAAATATCCAGTTCAGCCGCCCTGGCAATCATTTTATCATCAATATCTGTAAAATTTTGCACGTAGGTAACTTCATAACCGCGGTAGGCAAGGTAACGCCGCAAAACATCAAACAGGATAAATATCCGGGCGTTGCCGATATGAAAATAGTCGTAAACGGTTGGCCCACAGGCGTAAAGGCCAACTTTTCCTTCCTTGACCGGCCTTAAAGGTTCCTTTTTTCTGGTCAGTGTATTATACAGGACAATCACTTCCATTCCTCCTCCCGTTTTTAACGTTTTATCAACATAGCTATCGCTTGGGCGGCAATACCTTCTCCTTTCCCGGTAAAACCCAGTTTTTCTGTAGTTGTAGCTTTAACAGAAACAAGGTTTGCCTCCAGCTTTAAAGCCCCGGCAATATTCTGGCACATCATCTGTATATAGGGGGCCAGGCGGGGCGCTTGGGCGACAATAATACTGTCAATATTCAGAATAGTATAACCGACCTGTACCAGCAGGTCATTTACCTGCCGCAAAAGCAGAAGAGAAGAAATACCAAGAAAGCGGGGGTCTTCCGGCGGGAAATGACTGCCCACATCACCCAAGGCCGCCGCACCAAGCAGGGCATCGATAATGGCATGGACAAGAACATCCGCATCGGAATGCCCCTTTAAACCTGAAGGAAAAGGGATCTGTACGCCGCCTAAAATCAGGGGCCGGCCTGCGCATAATGGATGAACATCGTAGCCGATACCGGCGCGCATTTTCATCCCTGCCCCCTCCTTCCCTTTAAATAAACACCGGCTACCTCCAGATCGATCGGAGTGGTTAATTTAAGGTTGGTGTAACTGCCCGGAACAACCTTCACCTTTACCCCCAGGCGTTCTACAAGTACAGCATCATCACTCCCCAAAAATTTTTCTCCCCCGGCCCGGCAATGCGCCTGCCAGAGGGTAGAATATTTAAAACACTGAGGAGTTTGAATGGCCATAAAATTTTCCCGGGGAGGTGTTTTGCGAACCATCAGCCTGTTGTCTATTTCTTTAATCGTATCCTGCAGGGCAACACCGGCCACAGCAGCTCCGCTGG
This sequence comes from Dethiobacteria bacterium, assembly GCA_050942615.1. GTDB lineage: Bacteria > Bacillota > Dethiobacteria > DTU022 > UBA8154 > JAAZMI01. The sequence continues at coordinate 14,321 of JBMNNQ010000020.1, forward strand.
CAAGTGCTTCCCGGTAAACATTCAAAATCAAAGACTGATCAATCAGCGGACGTGCCCCGTCGTGGATACAGACAATGGTTTCCCCGGATATATTTTTTTTATTAAGGCACTTTAAAGCATTAAATACAGAATGCTGGCGTTGCTGCCCTCCTTCAATCAGAAAAAGCTGTTTATTTTCAGGGAAGAAAGGTGCGCGGACTTGGGCATTAAAAATACTTTCCTCACCGGGGGCAACAACAATTAGCACAGGGGAAAATAGCTGCAAGCCAAGAAAGGCCTGCAGGGTATGGGCCAGAACCGGTTTTCCGGCCAGAGGGAAGTAAACCTTATTGGACTCCCCCCCGCCCATACGCCGCCCTTTCCCGGCCGCAGTAATGATTAAAACAGGCTTATTTTCCCCTTTGAGGTTCACCTTCATTCCCCCTGCCCTTTGACAGGACACATGGTCGGTTTCCAATTATTTTTTCGGGACCGCGTGTTGATATACTTTTACCAAGGGTTCCTATAAATTTATTTGCAGCTAATTTGTAACCCAGGGAACTAAAAAAATTGGATTACTATTTCAGGGAAACTTTTTCCTGAAAGTTTCCCTTTGGTTTGGCAAAAATCATGCGGCCCGCAGCAGTCTGCAGCACACTGGTCACCAACACATCCACTGTTTCCCCAATATAACGCCGGCCCCCTTCTACAACCACCATTGTCCCATCGTCAAGATAGGCAATACCCTGCCCGGCCTCTTTGCCGTCCTTGATAATCTGGGCGCTCATTTCTTCGCCGGGAAGAACCACCGGTTTTACAGCGTTGGCCAGTTCGTTAATATTGAGCACAGATACCCCCTGCAGTTCACAAACTTTGTTTAAATTAAAATCATTGGTGACAATGATGCCCGCTATTTCCTGGGCCAGTTTGATAAGTTTACTGTCCACTTCTGCAGTATCTTCATAATCTTTATTGACAATATTGATGGCAATGGACATTTCCTTCTGCATCGTATTCAGGATATCCAGCCCACGGCGGCCGCGGTTTCTCTTAAGTAAATCAGGTGAGTCGGCAATGTGCTGCAATTCCTCCAGGACAAAACCCGGAACAACAATTTCCCCTTCCATGAAACCTGTTTTACTGATATCCATAATTCGTCCGTCAATAATCACGCTTGTGTCCAGAATTTTTACCGGGGTTGCATTCTTTCTTTCCTGTTGACTGGAACGTTTTAGAAAATATGATGACAGGAAAATAAATTCATCTTTGCGGTTTAGAATAAAGGTTATCCCTAAATAACTGAGCACAAGTGTTACCGCTAAAGAGAGATAGGGCCCAATCCAGGGAATACGGGAAAGAGGAAAATTTAATAAAACACCGATCAACAAGGCTATAATCAGGCCGCAAGCTCCCAAAATTATGTCCTGGGTAGGAATGGTTTTCATTTTCCCGTCGGTCCAGGTGGCAAAATTGGCTATAGAAACTACCAGGAAAGGGGAAGTAAAATAACAGATAAGTCCAAACACGGCCCCTCCCAGCATGGGGATCCATAACCCTGTAGAAAAAGGCAGGGAAATTTCTGTAGCCACCAACAGCGAAGGAAAGACAACCTTGAAAAGTTCGAACCCCCCTATAAAGCCGATTATTGTCAAAAAAATTCGTACGATGTATTTGAGCATTTTATTTTCACCTCCTTTTTCTAACAGTTTTATTTTCTTATCATTTTATTATAACGTATATTTTTACCCTACTTCAAGGATTATTATACCCAAAAACAGGAGGGAAAATGTTCATAAAATTAAATGCAATGAAAGTTCAACAACTAAACAAAAAAGACATCATGGTGATGCCTCTAAATTAAGACAATTTATAAACTTTCACCGCCGGGTTTATGCTTCATCAAAGAGTTTTTCCAAATCGGCCATCACTTCGTTCTGATCAAGTCCTTTGACCATCATCATTTCACTGATCAAAATCTGCTTGGCTGTTTCCAGCATTCTTTTCTCTCCGGTAGAAAGCCCTTTGACCCTATCCCGCAGTAAAAGGCTGCGTACTACCTCTGCAACCTTAAAAATACTGCCTGTTTTTATTTTTTCCATATTAGCCCTGTAGCGGCGGTTCCAGTTGCTGTTCGTCAGCTCCCCTTCTTTACCCAGTATCTCATACACCTTATCAACAGATGACTTACCAATTACATCCCGTAACCCCACTTTTTGTACATTATCCAGGGGAATCATCACTTTCATATCCCCGGTAGGAATGTTCATCACATAGTATTTCTTTTTGTCGCCAAGGATTTCTTTTTCTTCGATGGCCTCAATGACACCCGCACCGTGCATTGGATAGACAACTTTGTCCCCTATATTAAACATTTAAACAGATCCTCCCTATTAACAATCACATGGGCAAAAAACAAACCACGTTATCTGCCACCTTTTACCGGAATCGGTTCCATACAGCTGCTGCCTGTACCCTCAGTGTCGAAAAAATAAAAAAAATAAACCGCTTAACCCACTTGATTTACCGGCAATTAAAGTCCTTTTCAAACCGGTAATAAAAACCACACCGGCAACCGTAAAAATAGAACCAGATCCATACACACCATCTTAACATATTTTTGCCGCTGTGTCAAAAGAAGAAGGTATTTTATCATAAGAACAGGATTCTGTCAATATAATGGCAAATATTTACTTTTAGGGGGTAAAAGCGTTTTTTGGGGGCAAAGATTAAACTACAAATAAATCATAAAAGTTGACAGGTTTTTAAAAGAGCAAGTATAATAGGATTACAGAAATAAAAGGGGTGACATAATATTATGAAAACGAACAACAGCGCAGCTGTCTCCTTGTTTCAAAATAAAGTATCCGAACTTCTTCTTAAGCACCGCAGTATTTTGGATAGCATTTCCAAGCACACCGAATCTGCCATACGTGTAAACAGGGCTGTTACCAAGGCGGTAACCAACTGCGGCTGTATTTCTATTAATGCTTGCAAACAGCAAATTCCCGCTGATACCTCTTTAGAAGAATGCCGGAAATATATGGATTCACACCTTAGCGGCGCTTTATGTGAGGATTGTCAGGAAATTATTGAAGAAGAAATTGGCAAACAGCTTTTTTATTTAACTGCGCTGTGTCACCTTTTGGATTTTCAGCTGGAGGATATCCTGGAAAAAGAATATACACGGCTCAATACCTTGGGTTATTTTCACCTTTCCTAGTTTCCCGGGCCGTTAAAAAAGCGGGGAAGGCCGCAACAGCTCACCCTCCCCACCAGCAAAAAACCAATAAAGTGCCAAACGGGTAGTAAGCCGCCCGGCACTTTATTTTTTTAGCCCTAAATGAACCAACGCCTTGGCCACCCTTCCTGCTTCAGCCCTTTTTAAGATCAAAAAGCAAGGTTTAAGGTTTTTTGAAGATCATTACTTGCCGTCAAAGGCAAACTGAAAGGCCTCCGCCAAAGTGGAAACACCAATAAGCTGCAGTTCCCTTTCGCCTTCTTTTAGCGTAGACGGAAGGTTTGCCGTCAGGTTCCCACGTGGCAAAATACAGGCGCAAAAACCCATTTTTGCCCCCTCTTTAAGCCGCTCTTCCACCCGGTTGACCGGACGTATTTCGCCGGTCAGGCCCACCTCCCCCATAAACATGGTCTGCTGCAAAATTGCCTGGTTTCTAAAACTGGAATTCAGGCTTACAGCCACCCCCAAATCCATGGCCGGCTCCCCAATTTTTACCCCGCCCACCACATTAATAATAATATCGCATTTATACAGCTGTAGACCGGCCTTTTTTTCCAACACGGCGATAATAACCGCTACCCGGTTATAATCCAGGCCTGTGGAGATCCGCCGGGGCGGGCCGTTAAAATATGTAGGCGTGACCAGACCCTGAATTTCCACCAGCAAGGGACGGGTCCCTTCCATCACAGGCACCACTACCGAGCCGGCCCCGCTTGTAGGGCGCTCGCTGAGAAAAAGGGCGGAAGGGTTTGGCACCTCCTGTAATCCCCGGGATTCCATGGTAAAGATACCGATTTCATTGGTGGCACCAAAGCGGTTTTTAATACCGCGCAACAGGCGAAAGTTTTGATAGCGTTCACCTTCGAAGTTAAGGACACAGTCCACCATATGCTCCAGCACACGGGGTCCGGCCAGGGCCCCTTCTTTGGTTACATGACCGATGATAAAAAAAATAATGCCCCTGTTTTTAGCAAGCTGGACCAGGGAGGCTGTTATTTCCCGCACCTGGATTACACTGCCGGGCACATTACCCAGTTCACTTTTCACCATGGTCTGTATGGAATCAAGCACTACGATGCGGGGATTATGTTTGGCTATGCTGGCAGCAATCCGGCTGTATTCTGTTTCCGCCAGAACTAGCGCCGGCAGATGGGCCAAGCGCAATCTGTCAGCACGCATCCTAATCTGGGCCAGCGATTCCTCCCCGGTTATATAAAGAACCTGGTGGCCCTGTGAAACCAGCCCCAAGGCCGCCTGCAACAGGAGCGTTGACTTACCAATACCCGGATCGCCCCCGACGAGGATGGTCGTGCCCGGAACCGCCCCTCCCCCCAAAACCCTGTCCAGTTCTCCGATGCCCGTGTAAAGACGTTCCTCGGCCAGGGGTGCAATTGCATTTAAGGGCTGGATATTTTCCGGTTCCCCCGGCCGGCCGGGTTGACCGGTGCTTGCAGGGAAAAAGGCCTCCTCTGCCATTGAATTCCAGCTCTGGCAACCCGGGCAGCGCCCCATCCATTTATAGGCTTCATAACCGCATTGCCGGCAGACATATTTCACCTTTTCTTTGTTCATTTTCTTCTTTCCCTTTAGCTTGCCGGAGGTTCCCCGGCATAGGTGCGCAGGCGGTCCAGGTTAATCGCATCCCAGTCGGTCCCGCTTTCCGGTGTTTCCAGGATTACAGGCATCTCTTCCGGCCAGGAATAATGCAAAAAACTCTTCAACCCCGCCGCACCAATCAGACCTGCTCCTAAGTGGGCATGCCGGTCACGGCGGGAACCGCAAGGTGTAGCGCTGTCGTTGAAGTGGATGACCTTGATTTTTTCCCGGCCAAAATGCCTGTTGATTTCAGCCATGGTGTCTTCCAGGCCGGCCGGGCCGGAGAGGTCATAACCGAAGGCCCAGGCATGTGCAGTATCCAGGCAAACCCCCAGGGGAGCCCCCGGCCCCAGGGATTGCAAAATCTTGCCGATCGTAATAAAACTGCCCCCCAAAGAGGTCCCTGCACCG
>JBMNNQ010000124.1:0-3677 GCA_050942615.1 Dethiobacteria bacterium
AAAATGATGCTGTAAAATTAATCACCCCGGGGCCACATTTAACCACTATTTCCAACAAAACCCTACCTGATTATAACATTAATTCAATATAAATCCTACCTTGCGGGTGTTTTTTGAATTTTTGCTACATTTATAGTTTGAAGACTAAATAAAACGGTCGTTTCTTCTATTTTTTTATTTCCTAATTTAAATTATATTAGAAATAATTTTTTGCCAAGGGTATCCATTACCAGGAAATATGGTAGGGTGCTACCAAAGGGGAAGACTTTTAGAGCCTGGTTGAAGTTGCCTGCCGTGGGGGGTTTAAGAATTAAAATAAGAAGCCGGCATGTTTTTAAGATACAGGGGATGGCATTTTTGGGGGGCAATTTTATCACACCCAGGATCATTGTTTTAGGGAAATTAGGCAGTTTCCTTTATGCCGTAAAAGAAAAGGGCGCTGTATACTGTAAACATAGCAAACTGCCCTCCAACCTTTCCCACAGAACGTTACCTTAATAATAAAAACCCAGGGGAGGTGGATAGCTCTCCTGGGTTTTATAATAGTGTGTCAAAATGCTGTTTAAAACGGTTATTAAAGTATAATGGGGTTCCTAAGAACCCCGTTGTAGTCGTGGTCGGAGCGGCGGGATTTGAACCCGCGGCCTCTTGGTCCCGAACCAAGCGCGCTACCAAACTGCGCTACGCCCCGCTATATTTGCAGCTTAAATTATAACATATCTTAAAAGGGAATACAACTTGCCGGCTATTTTAAAAATTTTGCTGCCGGTGAACAGGGGCTTCCATTATCCTGTTGCTACCACCCTGCTTTTGCTCTAATTTACACCTATTTTGGTGATTTAAAACAATTTATGCAGGAATTTACCTTATCATGTCGAATTCTTTATATAAGCTTACATTTAACGGGGTGATTTTGGTGAAGAATAATAAGGCGTTGGGGAAACGTATTCGGGCTTTGCGCAGGTTAAAAAGGGTAACCCAGCAACAGCTGGCCCAAATGATTAACCTTTCTGCCAGCCAGCTCAGCAACATTGAACGGGGCGTGAAAAAGCCTCAGCCCGAGCTGCTGGAAAAAATGGCTGCTGCATTAAATATTCCTCGGGAGGAATTCTTTGGAGTTTTTGAAAGCATTAAAAAATATTCCCTGCTTTAAATGACAGGGGTTTTAGTACAGGAAAGACCACCTGTTATGGATTATTCTTGGTCAGGTAAAAACCGGCTGCCGGCATTTGTGCTGCAGCCGGTTTTTTGCATAATGCACCTTTTTTCAATGCCCCCTTCTTTTGCCTGGGAACCTGTTGTTCACTCAAATCCGTTAATTCAGCTTCTTCCCCGGCGGTGTTGGCAGTAGTATCAACTTGGTAGCTGACCTGCAGCCAGGTAATTTCCCGCCGGGTCATAATAAATGTCTCCTCTCTCATAGGTGACATTTTATCAGAACAAATTCAACATGACATTATCACAGAATAACTTCACAGCGGTAAAGTTTGGCTTGTTTTTTCTTAATCTTTTTGTTAGAATAACAATGTTCACAAAGCTGTGCACAATGCTGTGCGCCTTGACTTTTATACGGTTTGTGCGGATATAGATTGCTTTAAAGTGTGTGTTTAATGTAATGGACGCCGGGCTTGTTTGTTGTATGGCAATTTTTGATTGCAGAAAGAAGAAAGGGTGGCTGTTTTGTCCGCAGGATTGATGCGCATTGGTGAAAAAATAATCAGCATACCAAAAATTGAAGAAAACATCCACAAGGTTTTGCAGCTGCGCGCTACAGGTTTATCGCAGCAAGAGGTTGCCAATATTTTAGGCCTCGACCGGACCTTTATTTCCCGTCTGGAAAGTATTGGCGAAATACGGAAAGGGAAGAAAATCGCAGTTTTTGGTTTTCCCATTAAAAACACAGCGGAAATAAAAAAAATTTCAGCAGTGCAGGGCGTAGATTTTGTTTATGTTGCGAATGAAGAAAAAAGGTGGGATCTGGTCAGGGATAAAAGCGCGCTTACTTTTTTTAATGAGGCGATGGAGCTAATTGCCAAGTTGCAGGCTTTTGATCTTGTTGTGCTCATCAGTTCGCGCCGCTGGTTAAAAATTGCCGAAGCTTTTTTTAGCAAGGAAATAGTTTTTATCGAACTGGGGCCTTCACCTATTAAAGAAGATTGTTATTTAAACCCGGTTTTGTTCCTGGAAATTTTAAGTAAAGTTACCAGCCGGGAAAACCGGTTGGCAGGAAAGGGTGAGGAATCTTGAAACAGGTTGTCAGTATCAGCTTGGGTTCATCAACAAGAAATCATGCTGCTGAAATAGAGCTGATGGGGAGGCCCTTTCTGGTCAAACGGATTGGTACTGATGGTGATTTAAATAAAATGATTCAATTTATACATGAAAATGACGGGAAAATTGATGCCTTTGGGCTGGGGGGCATGGACTTATATCTTCAGGCGGTAGATCGCCGCTACACCATCCGCGATGCCCTGAAGGTTGCCCGGGCGGCTCAAAAGACGCCGATAGTTGATGGTTCGGGGCTGAAAAATACCCTGGAGAGACGTGTTGTGGCGTATTTAAAAAAAGAAACGGATGTTCTGGCCGGCAGAAAGAAAGTCCTGGTTGCCAGCGCGATGGATCGCTTTGGTTTATCCCAGGCCCTTGAAGAGGCCGGCTGTGAAATGCGCTACGGTGACCTAATCTTTGTTCTTAACCTGCCGCTTCCTTTAAGATCATTACATTCCCTGGCCCTGATCGCCCGTCTGGCTGTTCCTATTATCCGTTTATTGCCTTTTACAATGATTTATCCTACCGGGAATAAACAGGAAAACAGCAGGCCGCGCCATGCCCGTTTTTTCCAGGAAGCAGATATTATTGCCGGTGATTTTCATTTTATCCGGCGTTATATGCCGGCTGAACTGCCCGCCAAAATTATTATTACAAATACGGTTACCCCCGCAGACATTGGGGTGCTGCAGGAAAAAGGTGTAAAAATGCTGATTACCACTACCCCGGAGGTGGCCGGGCGCTCCTTTGGGACCAATGTAATGGAAGCTTTGCTGGTAGCATATACCGGTAGTAAGGCAGAGTTAAAGCCGGCAGAATATGAATCCTTACTGCAGCAACTGGATTTTAAACCACGGCTGGTGCCACTGGCGCCCTAGGGGGACATGGCAAATACTATTAAGGAGGTTGCTGGTGTTTTTTTCAGCAAAAATTGATGAAACAGATTGATTTTGCTTTTATTGTGCATCCTTTGACCATGGATGATTTTCTAAAAAAATTTGGGTTTATGCGCCGCCTGCCGCAGTTTTTGGCCAGGGCTGCTGTTTCATTATTTCCGCCGGTAGTAGCTTCCTATGTTTCGGGCATTTCTTCGCCCTATAACAGTACCGCGGGTTGTTTTATCGGTGTCATGCTCACTTCTGAACAAATGCTGCAATTGCCGCAGGAGGTATCCCTGCGCAAGATTATCGCCGCCGGTAAAAAGGCCGCGCAGGCGGGAGCAAAAATTATCGGGCTGGGGGCCATGACCGCTGTGGTTGGGGACGCCGGTATTACTGTGGCCCAAAACCTGAATATTGCTGTCACTACCGGGAATAGCTATACTGTGGCCACTGCCCTGGAGGGAACCTACCGGGCGGCAGAGCTGATGGGCCTTGATATTGAACAGGCCGGGGTTGCTGTGCTGGGGG
>JBMNNQ010000125.1:0-3664 GCA_050942615.1 Dethiobacteria bacterium
CCCCATTATGCCATGTCCGGGGGAACAATGATTGCCTTGGCCGCCGATGAAATTGTGATGGATGAAAACGCCGTCTTAGGCCCTGTCGATCCCCAAATCGGAAACTACCCGGCCGTATCCATCCTAAAGGCCGTAGAAACAAAACATAAAAACCGCCTGGAAGACCAGACCCTTATATTGGCAGACATTGCCCGCAAGGCTGTGCAACAGGTGGAAAATACAATTTACAGGCTGTTGCTTAAACATATGGAGCCGGAAAAAGCCCGGGAAACTTCCCAAATAATGAGCCAGGGCCGCTGGACCCATGATTTTCCTTTGACTAATGAGGCCCTACGGGAACTGGGCCTTAACATCTCTACAGAGGTCCCCTGGGAAATTTATAGCTTGATGAGCCTTTACCCCCAGCCACAGCAGCGCAGGCCCTCTGTTCAGTACGTACCCCTGCCCGGCGAAACAGATCATGATCGCTGGAAAAAAAATTAGAAGCAGTGAAACACCACATTTTCCCTGAATTGGCTCCCCCCTTTTTATGTTATAATACCTTTGTAGTTTACATAAAATAAAAGTTACAGGAGCCAGTAATGGATACTTTTACCCATGCAATTGTCGGCCTGGGTGTGGGCGCCCTTTCAGGCCAACCCCTTTCCCCCTATAATCCCGTTTATTGTGCAACGGTAGTGGGTGCTGTCATGCCGGACATTGATATTGTCACCCTGCTGCAAGGGGAATATGCTTTGGTCAAACATCACCGGGGGCCTACACATTCAATCGGGGGACTTTTACTGCTTGCAGCTGCGGTTGCCGGCATCATCCATCTGGATTTTGGCCTTAACCCGCTGCCTTATTTTTTCTGGGCCCTGGGCGGGACACTTTCCCACGGGCTGCTGGATTATTTAAATTCTTATGGCATCCAGATATGGTGGCCTTTCCAGGGAAAACGTTATGCCGGTAATCTGCTCATGTTTTTTGATCCTGTCCTTTTCATGCTATTCGTCCCGATCCTTGTTCATTACCGGAACCCCTTTAAAACAGCCCTGTTGGCCTTCGTGGGGGTAGCCCTGCACCTGTTTTTGCGCTGGAAAATACGTTTACAGGCCGCGCATTTTTTAAGGAAAAAATATAAGCCCCAAACAGAATATAACAGCAGGCTGGCCTTAATGCCAGCCTTGAAGGGTATTCTGCGGTGGGACTTTATGATTGAAAAACAACATGAAATAATTGTCGGTACCCTTGATTTTTTAAGTCAAAACGTCAGTTCCTGCCGGCACCTGAATAAAATAATGGCCTCCCCCCTGATTAGCAAAGCATTGCAGACTGTACCCGCACGCCTTTTTTGTCAGTTTACATCCTATTATTTTGTTACCGAGTGGCAGAAAAAAGGCAAATACTACGTCAAATTGGCAGATCTCCGTTTTAAATACCAGTCAGATTTCTTATATAAACTTACCTTTATCTTTAACGAACAACATCTGCTTGAAGAAGCTTATTTCTGCCGCCAAAACAACTTTGTGCCGCTGGACATCAGTTAAGATTTATTGACGCCCTTATAAAATAATAATACGGCGATGACTACCAGACCCAAATAAAAAAGAGGAGAAAGCAGAACTATCGGTGCAAAAACAAGGGCAACAAGGAAAAGCACCAAGCCCAGGATAAGCAGCATATAATAGCGGGCTTGGCCTTTTTTAGGCCAAAATAAAATTATGATCACGAGCAAAAGTGTAATCGCCAAATCCATGGACCGTTTCTTCCCCTCTGCTGCAGCTAATTACAGTATATAAAAAATTTAACTAAAGATCTATCCCCGGCAGGCAATTCCCTGCTGAATTCAGGCTGTAAGATGCTGTAAGATCAGCAGTAAAATCACCCCCGGCACCCCCATCACACCCACAACCACGGCTGTAATCACATTTAGCCCGATTTGCACCCCCCAAAATGCTCCAAAAACGTTGAACAAGCCCAGCAGCAGCCCGCCGGCCAGCGCATTAATTAAAAAACGTAAAAACAACCGCAGGGGAAAGTATAACACCCGTGCCAAAATATAAAGGACCAATACCCCGAAAAAAAAGGCAAGCACCAAGTTAACATCCAGGTTAAACATGCTGGTTTATTTACAGGCCTCCTTTACAAGAAAATATGTTTACATTTCATTTTTTTTGCGGGCTTCCTTGAGCAAAAAAACATAACGGCGTTCAGCAGCATTAAGGTTATAGATCGCATGATCGACAAGGTCTTTTTCACAAACGCTGTTAAAAAGGGTTCTTGCTGCCAACCAATCCTGCCGGGCCTTTTCCAGAAGGAACAGTTCCTGGTCTTCATTTTCTGTAATTGTTGTTATTTTTTGTTTTTCCCCCAGCAGCTTCTGCGAAAATTCAGCCAGAAAATTATATAGATCCTTCACAAATTTCCCACCCCCATTTTTCCCCTATATTATAATATTCACGGCCCCCTAAAAAATGAACCGCCAAAAGGGTATAATTTATTAGGGAAGCCCTGGTGGAAAGCTGCCGTATCAGGGGTTCTCCTAAAAAGAGGAAGCAGGAGGAAAAAATGAAAGTTGAAAAAAATATGCTTTTTACTACATCTTTGTCATCACCCTTGGGCCCCCTGATGCTGGCCGGCGATGGTGAAAATATTAGCGGTCTGTGGCTGGCCGGGCAAAGGTACTGCACTGCCGCCACAGCAGATAATTTTGTGGAAAAAAACAATCTGCCGGTGTTTGAAGCTGCCAAAAGCTGGCTGCAGAGGTATTTTGCCGGCGAAAAGCCCGCAATCTCGGCCTTACCGTTGGCGCCGCAAGGCAGTGAATTTCGCCGGGCAGTATGGGCCCTCTTGCGCCAGATCCCTTACGGGCAGGTTACAACCTACGGGAAAATTGCCAAAATGATTGCTGCCCAGATGAACAAAAAAAATATGTCCCCCCAGGCGATCGGCGGGGCCGTAGGCCATAACCCCATCAGTATCATTATGCCCTGCCACCGGGTAGTGGGCGCAAACGGCAACCTGACCGGTTACGCTGGGGGGATCGACCTAAAGGTTTGGCTGCTTAAACATGAAGGGGTGGATAGGTCGCGCTTATTTATACCAGCCGGGGAAGCGGTCAATCCCCTTACAGATACCTGCTAAAAATATACGTTCTAAAATAATTTTATAACCTGCTGCCCCCTTGTCACCCCTCGCATAAAATTTGCTGGTTGTGCGGCGGTGAAACAACAGGGGCTTAATAACTCCCCGGGTGTTGCAGGGAAATCCCAGAAATGATACCATATATAGACATCTTTTTTTATAAGTGATGATACCGGTTTTTCATAACCGCTTTTAAATCTGGGAAAAGGGGGGTAAAGAAATTGAAAATCATCGAGGCAGAAAACCTGAAAAAAGATTTTAGCGGCTTCACCGCCGTAGATCATGTTAGTTTTCATATCAATAAAGGAGAAATCTTCGGGTTTTTAGGTCCCAACGGGGCCGGCAAAACCACGACCATCAACATGCTCACCGGGATGGCAAAGATCACTGCCGGCACAGTGAAGTTAATGGGCAAGGATTATACCCACAATGCCAAGCAGGCCCAGGCCCTGATGGGCGTTGTCCCTGATGAGAGCAACCTTTATGAAGACTTGACGGGGTGGGAAAACCTGACTTTTTGCGGTGCCCTTTACGGCCT
>JBMNNQ010000021.1:0-19327 GCA_050942615.1 Dethiobacteria bacterium
TAACTGTGATAGTTTGTAACGTCGGTGCCCTGTAGGTGTGCGGTCGGGAATTAAGATGCCTTTCTTTTCCCATACGCGTAATGTAGAAATGCTTACTCCTAATGTTTTGGAGGCTTTGCCTATACTTACCCATTGTTCCATACCTTTCACCTCATCTATAATTATAGCATATTATAGTAGATAGTGATAGGTTAACATATGTTTTTAGAGGCAGTTTTAACCTCCCTGGAAAGATACACTTACTGTTCAAATTATATATGATTTGTTTTTTAGAATCAACAAGCAGCCTGACCGCTTCCAGTTTGCAGGCTGCACAGTTTAAGCTGATTTCCCCTTGCCCCATCTTGTGATATAATATGTGCAGCGAGGTGTGTGTCTATGCCTGAAAAACGCCAACCAAAAGGGATTGGGAACAGCAGCAGCCAAACGGGACGCCCCGGAGGCGGTGGCAGCAGTATGTCTGCCAAAAAAAAACGGAAAAGGTTTAATTTCTGGAAGGCCACTTTTTTGTTGCTTCTTTTTTTCTTTGTTCTTTTTTGTGCCGGTGCGCTGACGATTGTGTTTTCCTACGTCAGGGGGGCCCCGGGGTTTAATAAAGGCGTACTGCAACCGCCCGTTACTTCTTATATTTATGACTGCCAGGGAAAAGAGATTACCAGGCTGTACGATGAACAAAACCGGATCGAGGTGCCGCTGGAAAAAATCCCGGTGCATGTTCAAAAAGCCTTTATTTCCATAGAGGATGAACGTTTTGAAAAGCATTTTGGGGTGGATCTGATGGCTATTTTAAGGGCGTTTGTCAGCAACCTGCGCCGCGGAACCCCGACCGGACAGGGTGCCAGCACCATTACACAGCAGGTGGTAAAAAACGCTTTTTTGACCCAGGAAAAAACTTTTTCCCGCAAAATTCAGGAAGCATGGCTGGCCATTAAAATGGAGCGGCAATATTCCAAGGACGAAATTTTGGAAATATACCTGAACCAGTGTTATTTTGCACACGGTGCCTATGGGGTAGAAACAGCATCCAATATTTATTTTGGAAAAAGCGTCGATGAACTGACGATCGCTGAGGGGGCGCTGCTGGCCGGCATTCCCCGCTCACCGAACTATTATTCACCGTACATTAACCTGGAAAGTGCACAGCAAAGGCAGTCCCTGGTTCTCACCAAAATGCACGAGTTGGGGCATATTAGCCGCCAGGAAATGGCTGCCGCCAAAAAAGAGGAAATTGTACTTTCCGAACTTTCTTCCCGGGAATATCCCCACCCCTACTTTGTGGACTATGTTTTACATCATGAACTGGTCAATATTCTTGTTTCGTTACCGCAGTACAAAACCCGGGAAGAAGCTTACGAGGCCATATATAACGCAGGGCTGAAGGTTTATACCACCCTTGACACTGACGCCCAGTCAACAGTGGAAGAAATTCTTAACGATGAACGCCTTTATCCCCAAAACATACGTGTGGACATGGGGATGATGAAAAAGTTAATGCAAGACAAAGACTTTAACAGCTATCCCCAGGAGGTTTTTACTGCAGAGGGTATCCTGCAGCCCCAGACCGGTGCAGTTGTAGCCCACCCTGTTACCGGGGAAATTTTAGCCTTGGTAGGAGGCAGGGAGTACAGCGGCAACAACCAGGACCTGCGTTTTTTAAGCCGCAGGCTGCCCGGTTCTGCTATTAAACCCATTGTATCCTATGCCCCGGCCATGGAAGAAAAGATGATTACCCCGGGAACAATAGTTGACGATGCACCATTCATCCGGGGGAATTGGGCGCCGGAAAACTTCGATAACCGTTTCTGGGGCCTGATGACCGTGCGGGAAGCGCTGGTCTGGTCCCGCAACGTTCCCGCCGTCAGGGTTTTCGAACAGGTTACGCCCCAGGTAGGCCTGGAATATGCCAAAAAAATGGGGCTGACCACCTTGGAGGACGACGACTACAACTTGGCGGCATCCCTGGGGGGCCTTACGCAGGGGGTCACGCTTTTGGATATGGCTGAGGCCTATGCCGTATTGGCCAACAAGGGTATCCGGACCAGCCTGCACACAGTTAAGCAAATCACAGACCGCAAGGGTAATACCTTATATGAACACCACAGCAAACCGGAACCTGTTCTGTCAGAACAAACCGCTTTCCTGCTCACAGATGTGCTTAAAGATGTGGTGCGCCGAGGGACAGCCGGAAGATTAAGAGCGGGCCGGCCGGTGGCTGCTAAAACAGGAACGACGAACAACAACCGTGATGCCTACCTGGTGGCCTATACACCCGATCTGGTGGTTTCCTTCTGGATCGGCCACGATATTGCAAAACTTGGTAATGTGCGGGGCGGCAGCGGTACTACCATTACCTACATGCAGGCCCTGCTGACCCGGCTGATGAAAGACATTCCACCTTCTGACTTTGTCCGGCCGCCGGGGATTAGCGGCCCGATCAGTATCTGCACTAAATCAGGTTTAAGGCCCGGCCCCTTTTGCCCGCCGGAGGCGATCACCAGTGAAATTTTCCCTGCAGCGTTAGTGCCCCAGGAAACTTGCCAGATGCATTCCGAATTTGAAATCTGCAAAACCAGCGGGCTCTTGGCGGGTGAATACTGTCCGGAAAGTGAAAAGGAAACCCAATACTTCTTTAACCGGCCGGCATTTGAACAAACGGATGGCCGCTGGAGGGGGGGCGCCGGGAGAGGGCCGGAAGATGCCGGGGGAAAACCCCCTACCGAACACTGCAATGTGCATACCACACCAGGGGCCTCTGCACAACCAAATGGGGGGTTGCTGATCGAATTGCTGGAGGAACCTTTAAGGGCTCACCTGTGGTGGAATTACCACCCGGATATTGTCAGTTATCAGGTTTACAAGGAAAAGGAAGGGGAAAAAGTTCTCTTACAGGAATTACCCGGCGATGCAGGCAGCTATCTGGACTACAGCCTGAAAACCGATGCCATCTATATTTACACCCTTGTCGCCCTGGATGAAGAGGGGGCTAAAACAGAGCTGGACAGATGGGTTGTCAGTACCTTCCAGGAAGAAACAGGCAACGGTAACAGTGAAGAAACCGACCAGGATAATAATCACGGGGAAAATAACCCCGAACAGCATGAAGCGGGTGGCACCGGGGGCCCCCAGGAAGATTTTTTGCCTGAATTGAACCATAACCCGTAAACAGGGAATAAAAACCTGTGTAAATTAACCAGACTGGCAGCGGGCTGTTTATTAATTGAACGGCCAGACTTCGGCACCACAGCACATACCGTTCGGCATACGGCGGTTCCAAAAAAGAGGTTTATACACATATAATTTGCACATATGTAAAAACCCCCGGGGATTAATCCCCGGGGGTTTTTACAACTAATGCCCAGTCTGTTTTTTATAGGGCCAGCGAGTTTATTGTTTATTTACCCAACTGCACAATGGTAACCCCGCTGCCCCCTTCCCCTTCACCACCCAACCGGTAGTTGGTAACCAGGTCTTTTTCTGCCAGGTAGACATGTATTCCCCGGCGTAGTGCACCCGTACCTTTGCCATGAATAATTTCTATTTCATTCAGATTTGCCAAAATAGAATCGTCAAGGTGTTTATCCACTTTATAAAGGGCCTCTTCCAAAGTTAAACCCCGCAAATCCAGACGCCGGCCCACGGCGCTTTTTTCCCATAACAGCGCCCGGGTGCTGCGGGAGTTTTCCGGCCCTTTTTCCCCGCCGCTTTCTTTCTTTTTAACCTCTTTCCGCCTGGGTTTTTCCAGATCTTTCGGCCTGGTATTAATTTTCATGGTTCCTGCCTGCACCTGAATTTCCTGGTCGGAAAACACCCTGGTGATCTCCCCCGCACAGCGTAAGCTGCGGATATAGACCGCCTGGCCAACCTTTATTTCCTGCGGGGCAAGAGGTGTCCCTTTTTCTTCTTCCCTGTATGCCTCCTGTTCATATTCCTCCCGCATCGCCTGCAGTTCCTGCCTGCTTTCCTGCACCGCCTGCAAAGCTTCCCTGTGGGGGAGCTGCAGCTCCACCTGTCTTAATTTTTTAAGGATCCCTTCTGTTTTCCTTTGGGCCAGGCGGACCATTTCCCGGGCTTCCCGGCCGGCACGGGCCAGCGTCTTTCTTTTTTGCCGTGCCAGTTCTTCTTTGTCATTTTGCAGTTCCTGCAGGAGAAAATGCAGCTTCCCTTTCATTTCCCTGACTTTTTCATTGTCCGCCGCAAACCGGTGTTTTTCCTCCACCAGCCCGGACACCACTTCTTCCAGGTTGAGTAGTTCATCCTGCATGTAGGAACGTGCCTTATCAATAATAACAGGGGCCATCCCCAGTTTATGGGCAACCGTTAATGCGTTGCTCTGGCCGGGGACCCCGATAAGCAGGCGGTAGGTGGGATCCAACGTCTGCGGGTTGAACTCTACAGAGGCATTTTCCAGGCCGTCACGCATGTGAGCAAATACTTTTAATTCGTTGATGTGCGTTGTAGCCGCCGTTCTTGCACCCCGGGCGTGAAGTTCTTCCAGGATAGCCATCGCCAAAGCAGAGCCTTCAGAAGGATCGGTTCCGGCACCGAGTTCATCCAAAAGCACCAGGGAGGAGGGGCCTGCTTCCCGTAAAATATTAATGATGTTGGTCATATGCCCGGAAAAAGTACTTAAAGACTGCGCAATATCCTGTTCATCACCGATATCCGCCCAAACCCCTGCAAAAACACCCAACTCTGTGCCCCTTTTAGCCGGAACATGCAAACCGCATTGGGCCATCAGGGTAAAAAGCCCGATTGTTTTCAGGGTCACTGTTTTACCGCCGGTGTTCGGCCCCGTTATAACCAGGGTGTTGTAATCGCGGCCCAGGTGAACATCCACCGGCACAACCTTTTCCGGCGCCAGCAGGGGATGGCGCCCCCCGTAAATATTTATTAAGCCCCTGTCGTTTAAAAGCGGTTCCCGGCCCTGGTAGGTTAAACTTAACTGCCCCCGGGCCAGTATAAAATCAAATTCCCCGTAAAAATCATAGCTGCTTGAAATATCTGCAGCGCTTGTTTGGAGAAGCCCGGTCAGGTAACGCAGGATTTGTTCTATTTCGGCCTCAACCTGCCCTTTTATTTCCCGCAAACGGTTGTTTAGTTCTACCACCGGCAAAGGTTCTATAAATAAAGTGGCCCCACTGGCGGACTGATCGTGCACGATTCCAGGGATATGGTTGCGAAATTCCTGTTTAACAGGCAGCACATACCGGTCTGCTCTGATGGTAATAATGTTTTCCTGTAAAGACTTGCGGTAATGGGGGGTGCGCAGGTATGATGCCAACGCCTGGTTTATTTCCTCCAGATACCTTTTTTCATTGGCCCGCAAAGCGGTCAGCAAAGGAGAGGCGTTGTCGCTGATTTCGCCCTGCGCAGTCAGGCAGCGCTGCAGTTCAACAGCCAGATGGGGAAAGGCCCGGCATTTTTTTGTAAGCTGCAACAAACGGGGGTATTTTACGACGGCCCGTTCTTCCTGGGAAAAGAAAGTTTTTAAAAGCTTTACAGCCTGAAAAAAATCTTGAAACTGCTTTAATTCAGCAGCATTCAAGATCCCGCTGCGTGCAGCACGCTGCAGCAGGGGCAACAGATCACCGCAGCTTTGGAAGCACAGACCTGCTTGCAGAAGCAGGCCCACCGCCTCGGTAGTTTCCTGCTGCATGGCGGTGACCTCCTCCATCACTTTGCCGGGGAAAAGAGCGGCCACCTTTTGTGCCCCGGGCACAGTCAGGGTAAAACGACCCAGCCGCTCCCTGATTTTTTCAAATTCCAGCATACGCAGAGCCTTTTTCATTTTAACCCTCCTCCGCGTGACAGGTAGGCGTTTCCCCGCACAAAAAATCTCAGCTGTTTATCCTGCCCGCTGCTGATCCCGATCCGGCCGGAAACGTCAATGTCTGCCGCTGCGATGCTAATTCCCGCTGTAATAAACAGTGGGTATTGTTTTAAAGAAATGCCGTTATGTTTGCCGTGAATACCCATCGCCTGGCACAGCTTTCCCGGACCATTGGCCAGATCTTTAATTTTTTTGTCCGCACCGCGTCTTTTTTGCATCAGGGCCATTCCTTCCAACGGTTCCAGGGCACGGACCAGAACCGCTTCCCCATGCCCCTCCCTGCCAGTCACAACATTAAAACAATAATGATTGCCATAAATAAAATAAACATAGGCCCTCCCGGGAGGGCCAAACATCATCGCATTTCTTTTCGTCTTGCCGCGGGCGGCATGACAGGCAGGATCGCCCCGGCTGAGGTATGCCTCCGTTTCAACAATCAGGCCGGCAGTAAGCCCTGCCGGGGAAAAATGCACTAACTTGGCCCCCAATAAGGAACGGGCCGCCTCAATTGTACTTTTTTCATAAAAATTTTGACCGTTAATCTGCCAGTGTTCACCCATTTCAGACCAGCTTGCCCAATCTGCCGGTAACAAAATCGAAAACAAAACCAAAGAACAGAGGCAGATAGTAGTTGGACAAAGAAACGACCGCCGAAGCACCGACTGTTTTGATCCAGAAATCTGTTTCCAGCAGGGAAAGCAACGCTGCAATCAGGAAAACAATAAACAAGCCCCTGACAGCCCCCAGCAGACCGCCGGTAAGTACATTCAGGGGACCCAGGAGGGGCAGTTTATTTAGAAACCTGAGTTTGCGCCCTACAAAGGAAAAAATGGTACCAAGCAGCAGGAACATCAATAAAAACGCGATGATGTTTATGATAATCCCGCTTAACCACATTGTGGCCTCCCCTTTGGGGGCCAGCACGGAAATAATGCTTTCCAACTTGAAATATTTTTGCAAGAACAACTTTGCAGTATCATTCCAGTTTAAAGCAGCGTAAAAAATCAGCAGCAAGCTGCCCAAACCCCAGGCCTGGTGCAAAAACCCGTGCCGGAGCCCTTTACATAAGTTTAACAGGAGAATAAAAACCAGGATGTAATCCAACCAGTTCATTTTTCCCCGTCACCTTTTTCATCCTTGACTGCTTTTTGCAGGGGTAACAGTTCACTTGCCAGGTTTAACGCCGCTAAAATAGCAACCTTTTGCAGGCCAATGCGGGGATATTTTTCCCGGAGTTCTTTTAACAGCCGGTCTACATGTTTACCAACTTCCAGAACATGCTGTTGGGAGGAGGTGCTGCGGACAACATATTTTTCCCCCAGTATTTCAATTGTAACCCGTTGCCTTTCATTTTCAGACGACACCGGCGCCCCTCCCCACTAAAGGTTTTCAAGCAGAAACAGACAAAATATTCGAGCCTAGGTGCCAATACACTGACAGCAGTGTGTTTTTATTGTATTATACCTTTTCTTCATTCTGTTGGCAATTCTAATAGAAACGAACCGCTGTAATGCGGAAACAAAACAAGGGGGGCCTTTACCCGGCATTGCTTCCCCCGCCCTGCACAGGACAGGGCAGGATGTGCAGGTGCCTGCTGGTGCCGCCCAGTCCGGATCAGGCCGAAGGCCCCTTTTTCTGCCAGTCTTCCAGGGTAACAACCGCCTCGTAAATAAGATCGATCAGGTGCACACAGTTGTCACCGCTTTGCAGCAGGTGCGCTAATTTCTTTTTGGGCATATTCAACAGTTTTTGGCCTTCAATTAAAGGCACCAAGGCTGCTGCTTCCCCGCAAATGGGATCGGGTACCCGTAAAAAATGCCCCCTGGCTTTTTTCACTGACAGGTTGTCCTTGGCAATGACTAGGTTTACACTCACTTCATGAAAAGAATCACACAGCTGGCCGGTAAGCAGATAAAACTGTTCAGAGTCAGATTCATCCTCGGCTAAAACCAGGTTGCGCAGGCGGTTAAACAAAATCCCTTGGCGTTCGTGATAGCCGAGATATTCATACCAGCCCCTGGTTACCTGATCTTGATTACTGTAAAAACGGCAGGACCCGGCGTAGAATTCTTTCCAGTCATCTTCGTAGGCCTGCAATGAAGGATAGCCGCGTTTTTGCAGAAGAAAGGTTTCAGCCTGGGTAAGCCCACGCACGGTCTCGGCAAAAAGTTCCTGTGCAAAAGGATCCTGCAACGGTGCCAAAAGCCGGCGCAGGGTGGGCCCGCAACCCAGGTAGGCCTCTATCCCCGCCAACTGTGTAAGATCCAAGGTTTTTTGGCCCTTTTCTGCCGGCGTACGGTATTTTTCCCAAGTTGCACGCTTAACAATAAAGGTTTGAGGATCTACAACCAGGCAAGCATAAACTTCCCGGTCTGTACCACAGTAAGTAACTTCAGAAATAAGATCTTGCCCTACAGAACGCACTGCTGAATGCCAGTTGCGTTGTAAAAGAAACCGCAAAAAAAACACCTCCTGAAGAACAGCTGCTTTGCTCCAAAACTGTTTAAAAACAACTGTATTCGCAAATGGGGAACAAAAATTACACTTTACCCGCACCAAGCCCTACAAAATCCTACCAAATTCTACCGAACCCTGCTTACATTTTCCTTAAGCGGGCTTTGTATTTTTCATCAAAGTTTTTTTCGATGTTAGCCAGAATCCTTTCCACCTCTTCGTCCTGCAGGGTTTTTTCATTATGCCGGAAAGTCAGCGCAAAGGCCAGGCTCCGGTGTCCGGGGGGAAGCTGTGCCCCGGCATAAACATCAAAAAGGCTCACGTCTT
This sequence comes from Dethiobacteria bacterium, assembly GCA_050942615.1. Classification (GTDB taxonomy): domain Bacteria; phylum Bacillota; class Dethiobacteria; order DTU022; family UBA8154; genus JAAZMI01. Next base: position 8,612 of record JBMNNQ010000021.1, read on the forward strand.
CCAACAGGGCACCGCCGTAATCCCTGATATCCTGTAATAAACTGCCGGCCTTAACCTCTACAGGCACAATGAAGGCCATATCCCGGAAAACGGCCGGAAAACGGGGCAGCGGTTGAAAGGAAGGGGTTAGGGAGGCAGCCTCAATGATTTCTTCCAGGTTTAGTTCTGCAACATAAACATCTTGTTTAAGATCAAATTTTTCCTGAACAGCAGGATGCAGGGCGCCTGCCAAGCCCACAACCTGATCACCGATCAAAAGCGTTGATCCCCGGGTCGGATGCAGAACCGGCAGTTGCTCAGCCCGCCAGGAATAATCTTTTATGCCCAGGGCTGCCAGCAGGGTTTCCTGCAGGCCCTTTAAAAAATAATAATCCACGGGCCGCGGGGTATTTTGCCAGTCCCCAAGCGGTGTTTTACCGCTTAAAACCAGCACCAGCCGCATCTTTTCACGGGGCAGCCGTTGTTTTTTTGAGGCGGGCCTAAATACTTTTCCTATTTCAAATAACAACTGGTTGTCTGTTTGCCGGTTAAAGTTATACTGCATAACCTGCAGGGCATTGGGCAGCAGGGTTGTACGCAGCACTCCCTGTTCTTCAGAAAGAGGGTTTTGCAGCGGCACAGCCCGGCGCCGTTCATCATCGGCCGGCAGATCTAAATCGTCAAATAAGCGCGGATTCAAAAATGAAAAAGTGATCATTTCCTGCAGCCCACAGCTGATTAAAGTTTCACGGACCCTGTTTACAGTTCTTTTTTCCCGGGAAAGCCGCCCTAAAGTCAGTTCGCCGCGGGGCAGGGCCACCGGAATATGTTCAAAGCCCTTCATCCTGGCAATTTCTTCAATGAGGTCGACCTCATAAGCTATATCCCGGCGGAAGGAGGGCACGTTTACAGTATAAACTTTCCCTGCTGTTGAGCCCTGCGCCGGGCTTTCCTTCCCCGGCAGGGGGGGTTCTATTTTCAAATCCAGCCGCTCCAAAATAGTTTCAATCTCTGCAGCAGATACGGGGTAGCCCAACACCGCGGCCACTTTTTCTGTCCTTAAAGTAACCTGCGGCGACCGGTAAGGACTGGGGTATTCATCGACAACCCCTTTACAGATTTTGCCGCCGGCAATTTTCTGGATAAGGTGCACCGCCCTGTTTTGCACCATGAGTGCGCTTTCAGGGTCAACACCTTTTTCATAACGCTGCGAAGCCTCTGAAGGTAAATTCAACTGCCGGGCTGTACGGCGTATGTTCACCGGGTTAAAGCTGGCCACCTCTAAAAGCAGGCGGGTGGTGGCAGCCGTTATTTCAGTATTTTCACCGCCCATCACCCCGGCCAGGCCCACCGGCACCTGTGCATCGGCAATCACCAGCATTTCCGAATCCAATTCCCTGGCCACACCATCCAAGGTGGTCAGCGTTTCCCCGGTCCGGGCCCGGCGCACCACAATGAGCCCTTCCGTTAGCTTGTCATAATCATAGGCATGCATGGGAAAACCCGTTTCCCACATGACATAGTTGGTCACATCCACCAAGTTGTCGATGGCCCGAATTCCCACCGAAAGGAGCTTCAACTGTATGTTTAAAGGTGCGGGGGCGATCTTGAAATCCTCCATAATTCTGGCTGTAAAACGTGAACAAAGTGCTGGTTCCAATATTTCAACGCCGGTAAGTTCGCGGACGTTCCTGCCTTCTTCCACCACGGCGGCCGGTGGAAAGATAACTTTACCGCCGGTTTGGGCAGCAACCTCACGCGCCACTCCCAACAGCCCCAGGCAGTCGGCCCTGTTCGGCGTCAGATCAAGCTCTAAAACCGGTTCATTCACAAAGAGAAAGTCAAGCAGCCTGTCTCCGGGGGAACAGCTTTCAGTGATCAACAAGATACCGTCTTTTTCCTGGATCAAATCCAGCCCCAGTTCGCCGGCTGAACAGAGCATCCCGCCGGACGAAACCCCTTGGACTGTCGCCACGCCAATTTTTCGACCACCGGGCAAAACAGTTCCCGGCAGGGCAAGGGCAACCATATCTCCCCGCTTCATATTCCAAGCGCCACAAACCACCGTTAACAGACCCTGGCCGGCGTCTATTTTTACAACCTGCAGGTTGCCGGCTTGCGGGTGTCTGGCCAGTTCTTCAACCCTGCCGGCAACAATGTTTTCATCCAAAGGCGCAAAAGTTTGTATCGCACCAACCTCAATACCGGCCATCGTCAGGCGGTGGGCCAGCTCTGCCGGTGAATAGGGAATTTCTACATATTCGCGCAGCCAATGATAGGGGACTTTCACTATTATCATAACCTCCTTGTATTCAGGATGGCCGGCTAAATTTTGTCTGTAAATGCCGCCTTTGCTGTTACCAGGACAGGGGACAAGCCAGCGGCCGGAGCTAATATACTAAAAGTTGGCTTAACATACGCAGATCGTTGGCAAAGAAAAGCCTGATATCTTCAATACCATATTTGAGCATGGCAATCCGTTCCACACCCATGCCAAAGGCATAACCGGTAACCTCGTCCGGGTTATAGCCTGATATTTCCAAGACCCGGGGGTGCACCATGCCCGAACCCAAAATTTCCAACCAGCCCGTCCCCCCACAGATACGGCAGCCCTGTCCTTCACAGGCAATACAGGAAATGTCCACTTCTGCACTGGGTTCTGTGAAGGGGAAAAAGCTGGGCCGCAGCCGTATTTCCCTTTTCCTACCGAATATTTCCCTGAGAAACAGCAGCAGGGTGCCCTTCAGATCGGCCATGGAGATCCCCTTGTCTACCACCAGCCCTTCCACCTGATGAAACATCGGTGAATGGGTCAGATCATCGTCACGCCGGTAGACCTTCCCCGGGGCGATGATGCGCACCGGCAGTTTTGGGGCCTGGTTTTCCATAATCCGGATCTGAACCGGGGAGGTGTGCGTACGTAAGAGCACCTCCGGATTGATGTAAAAAGAATCCTGCATGTCCCTGGCCGGGTGATCTTTGGGCATATTTAAAGCTTCGAAATTATAATAGTCCAATTCGACGTCGGGCCCTTCGGCAATAATGAAACCCATGGAAGTAAAGATTTCTTCGATTTCTTCCATAATAACATTGAGGGGATGCTTGCGGCCCAGGCGAAACGGTTTCCCCGGCAGGGTAAGATCAAGGCGTTCTTTTTCCCAGCGCGTCGCTGTAAGCTGTTGTTTATAATTTTTTTTCTGCTGTTCCAGGGCTGTTTCCACATGCTTTTTCAGTTTATTAAGTTCCTTGCCAAATACCGGCCTTTGTTCGACAGGGAGCTGGTTAATACTGCGCATCAGGGTCGTGATCCGGCCTTTCTTACCCAGGTACTGTACACGCAACTTTTCCAGGCCCTTTAAATCACCGGCCTTTGCCATCTCATCCTGGAATTTTTCCTGTAAATCTGCTATACTTTCCGGCATGCTAAAAGAATTACCTCCTCAACCTCAGTATTCTGCCCAAAAGTTAAAAACTTTCGCCCTCCGACGGGACGAAAGTTTTTCAGCGGTACCACCCCATGTTAACCCCCTGCCTTCAGACAAGAAAGTTCACTTTATGTATTTAAACGGTAAAACCCGGGCAGGGTTTACTTTGACAAAGGGTAAAACTTTGTTTTGGGCCGGCAACTCCGCAGCAAACTGCAGCCGCCCTCCCAGGGCGCTTTTCAGTCCTGGCCTCCCTGCTGCAGATCCATTTTCCAGCCTGCCTTGTTCCTCTAGGGTAGCGCGCTTTATAACACTAAACTTAAAAAGAAATAAATTGCTTATAGAGTAGGTAAGCAGCAACAGACCCCGTACTTTCGAACAACCTCCAGAAAAAATCTGCAGTAAACATCGCAGGACCCCTTTCATCATTTTTTCAGGGACCGCAATCAATATGGCAAGTGAATTATAGCATAACAACCGTTAAAAAACAATGGGAAGACAAGGCCTTTGGCGCTTAACTTGTAGGCGGACTTATATTTTTCAACGCGCAAAAGTGCTGTGATTTTTTTGGCGTTGGCTTTCAAAAATAAAAACTGAAGAAGCAACGGCGGCATTTAAGGCAGCAATTTTACCCTGAAGGGGTATGTAGGCCCTTATGTCTGCTTTTTTAAGCAATGACTTGCTTACCCCCCTGCTTTCATTACCGATAATGACGGCGGAGGGCCTGTTGGAAAAATTGACCATATGGTAAGGCCGGTCCCCGCGGGGATCGGCCGCCACCAACTGCATATTTTGTTCCCTGAGAAAGCCCAGGCAGGAATCAATTTCCTGCACTTGTATGACAGGCAGATAAAAAATACCCCCCATGCTGGCCCGCAAGGCCTTGGGGTTATAAGGTTCCACCGTGCCGGGCAAGAGAAAGATGCCGTTGATCGCGGCGGCGGCAGCAGTACGGATAATGGTCCCCAGATTCCCCGGATCCTGCAGTTCATCCAAAATAAGGTAGAAATGGGCGCTGTCACGCGGGAATTCGAATTTCTTCCTTTCTTCCCCGGGGAAAACAGCAACATTTTGGGGCGGGAAGGCTATTGCACCAATACCCTGAGGGTTTTCAGTTTGGGCCATAGCTTGAAACATCCGGGGTGTAACCTCCACCAACCTGATCCCCGAACAGGCCTTGGACAGCAGCTCCTGATTGATATCTTTTTGCAAAAATTCCGCAGTAAAAAAAACCGTTTCTATTTTTATACCGGCTACCAGCGCTTCGTTAAGTAAATGATAGCCTTCTAAAATAATTTTTCCGCTTTTTTTTCTATATTTCCGCCTGCCGAGCCGGCGGTATTCCTGCACAATTTTGTTCTTATAATTGGGGTTAGTCATGCACCAAACCTATTCCTTGATAAATTTTTCCAAAACCCTATTTTCACCGATGACAATCAGCAAATCGCCCTTTTGAATAATGTCGTCAGCCAGCGGTGAAATGTTGATTTTTTCACCGGACCGAATCGCAATCACGTTAACCCCGTGCATAGCCCGTAAATGCAGCCCCCCCAAGGTTTTGCCATGCATTTTTTGGGGGGCTATAAATTCTGTTACCGAATAATCAGGCGAAAATTCGATAAAATCCAGTATATTTGTCGAAGAGAGGTTGCGGGCAATACGCAGCCCCATATCCCTTTCTGGAAAAATCACACGGTTTACTCCAATTTTCTCCAGCAGCTTGCCGTGGAGATCTGTCTGGGCCTTGGACAGAATATATTTTGCACCTAATTCTTTAAGAATAATAGACGTCAGCACGCTGGCCTGCAAACTTGTGCCAATAGCTACAACCACTGCATCAAAATTGGTTATTCCCAAGGTTTTTAAAACATGTTCATTGGTGGTATCGGCCTGGACAGCATGCGTCACCCGATCTGAAAGCTCCTGGATTTTCTTTTCATCAGAATCTATAACCAGGACATCGTGACCCATTTTGGTTAAAGACAGGGCCACACTGGTCCCAAATCTGCCTGCACCGATTACGGCAAAAGATTTTTTTTTCATCCTGCAGCCTGCAAGGCCTCACCTGCCTATTTAAAACTTCGAACTGACTTACTTAATACAAAAACATGAGTTTACCGCATCTAACGCAGGAGTAATAACAACCCTTTCATCGCAATACAAATAAGTTTTTATTTTAACCAATAATAATTTTTTCCTCTGGATACCTGATTCCACTTGGTTTATGTCTCCGCGTCAAGGCATAAAGCAGGGTTAAAGGTCCGATGCGCCCTACATACATGGTGATAATAAGTAAAACCTTACCTGCAGTACTAAAATAGGGTACAATACCTGTACTAAGCCCTACAGCTCCAAAGGCCGAAAAAACTGCGAAGGTCAGCTCTAAGAAGGGCTGTTTTTCCATAAGCGTTAACATAAAAATAACAACAAAGATCAAAGAAATCGAAATAACTGTGATCACTAAAGCTTTCAATACTAGGGATGATGGAATGCGCTTTCCCCCAAAAACCACCTCGTCTGATCCTGTAAGCAAGGCTCTCACAGCGCCCAGAACCAGTATAAAGGTCGTCGTTTTAATGCCGCCACCGGTAGAAGCAGGGGAGGCCCCGATAAACATTAAAATTAAAATAAAAAAAAGCGTGCCGGGACGCAAAAAACCTGTGGGCACTACATTAAAACCTGCAGTACGAGCCGTAGCAGCGGTAAAAAACGCCCGAAAGATCTTGTTGCCTAACGGCAGCCCACCCAAAGTTGCCATGTTGCTACTTTCCAGGCAAAAAATAAGCAGAGCAGCAGCAATAGAAAGAAATACAGTGGCAACCAACACCATTTTTGAATCAAGCGCATACTTAGCCACTTTCTTTTTTTGAAAGATATCCAGGATAACTGTAAAACCCAAACCGCCAAAAACAAATAAAGCAAAAATTGTACCACTGACCAGGTAGTCACCGGCATAAAAAGTAAGACTTTGAAAATTACCGAAAAGATCAAGCCCGCAGTTTCCAAAAGCCGAAATGGCATGGAAAAAGGAAAACAACAGCCCCTTCTTCCACCCAAACAGGGGTAAAAACCGAATGCAGAGCAGAAGGCTCCCCAAAAGAATAGCCAAAACGGCCATCCGCATAATGGCAAGAATTAAATGAACAAGCCCTTGGATGGAGTCAGTGTTTAAGGCTTCCCTGATGACAAGCCTTTCTCTTAAGGTAATTGTCTTGCCCATGACAACAAAAATAAGGGTGGCGATCGTCATGAAACCCACAGCACCACCCAAAACAAGAAACATAATTACCAGTTGCCCAAAAACAGTGTAAAAGGTACCTGTATCCTTCACAGTCAGACCCGTAACACAGACCGCTGAAGTGGATGTGAACAAGGCATCAACAAAACTGATTTTGCCAGTAACAGTAGCAAAAGGCAAAGATAATAATAAAGACCCTGTAATTATCATTAAGGCAAATAACACAACCAGAAAGCGAGCCGGTGTCAAATTAACCTTTAAAAACCGCATAAGCAACACCAACCCCTTGCACTGTAAAAATGCCTTTGCTAAAAAGAACTATTTAGGTTTCTTTAACTTTGTTTTTCCTGGGCAACCTTAACCATGGCGCTAAAACCGGCAGGATCATTAACAGCTAAATCGGCCAGCATCTTACGGTTTACTTCCACTCCGGCTTTTTTCAACCCATCAATAAACCTGCTATAGGAAAGGCCGTTTTCCCGGGCAGCAGCATTGATACGGGTAATCCACAGCTTACGAAAATCTCGCTTGCGAACCTTGCGATCCCGGTAAGCATAATCAAGTGATTTCATTACCTGCTGGTTGGCAACCCGGAACAGTTTGCTTTTAGCTCCGTAATAACCGCTGGCCATTTTGAGTATTTTTTTCCTTCTTTTCCTGGTAACAACACTATTTTTTACCCTAGGCATTTTTCTTACCCCCCGTCCACTGTGTTGTTGAATACTGCTATTCCTGGATCAATAAGGCAACATTTTTCCAACTCTTTTTAGATCGCTTTTATGCACCAGCGTGGAACTGCGCAACCTGCGCTTCCGCTTGGCCGATTTTTTACCCAGAATATGGCTGTGAAAAGCACGGAATCTTTTAATTTTTCCCGTAGCTGTTTTTTTAAAACGCTTGGCTGCCCCGCGGTGTGTTTTCATTTTAGGCATCTACGTTCCCCCCTTAGCATAAACAACTGAGCCTTAACCGGCTTTATTTTGCGGCGAAATTTGGAGCCAAAATCATAACCATGTTTCTTCCTTCCATGCGGGGGACTCTTTCCACAACGCCGATATCATTGATCTCCTTGGCCAGCTTTACACAAAGTTTTCGGCCCAATTCGGAATGGGTGATCTCCCTGCCACGGAAAAAAACTGTAACTTTAACTTTGTCCCCGCCCTCCAAAAAACGGATGCTGTTTCTAACTTTAACCATAAAATCATGGTTTTCAATGTTGGGCCGCATCTTTACTTCTTTGACGGTGATCGTCCGCTGTTTCTTGCGCGCCTCCCGATCCTTTTTCCGGCGTTCATATTTATATTTGCCAAAATCCATAATCCGGCAGACGGGCGGTCTGGCCTGCGGGGCAATGTTTACAAGATCCAAATTTTTTTCCCGGGCCATTTGTAAGGCGTCCTGCAACAACATAATCCCCAACTGTTCACCACTCGGATCAATAACCCTGACGTCTTTGGCCTTTATTCTCTCGTTAACAAAAAATTCCTTATTGCTAATCTTTAAGCCACCTCCTGTTTTTCCTGAAATATAAAAAAGCAGGTAAAGGCCCCACCTGCTGTAAAATACTGCATCGTTACACGTTGCATTATCTTTGCTGCTTAAATGCGCATAACCCTGCGAACAGCTTAGAAAGCGTTTCAAGGTGAGAAGCGGGGGCTTCTACTTTATTGATAGTTAATATATCATATAGATATTTCTTCGTCAAACAATTTTTAATTTTAGGGCAGCCCGTTACCTTCTTTCTTTAATTTCCCCCTTGATATTTTCCAAAAATTCAAGCAGGGGAACGGCACCCAAGTCTTTGCCGGAACGAAGTCGTACCGCCACCGCGCGGTCTTTGATTTCACGCTCACCGGCGATCAACATGTAAGGCACCTTTTGAAGCTGGGCTTCACGTATCTTATAGCCAACCTTTTCGGCACGATCGTCCATTTCTGCCCGGACGCCTTCCCGCCGTAACAATTCTTTCACCTCGGCAGCATACGTATGCTGCCGGCTGGTGATAGGGATGACAAGGGCCTGCAGAGGAGCCAACCAGGTAGGGAAGGCCCCCCCGTAATGTTCAATCAGGAGCGCAAAAAACCGTTCCATGGCCCCGTATACCACCCGGTGAATCATAGCCGGGCGGTGTTTCTGACCGTCAGCACCAATATAGTTAAGATCAAACTTTTCAGGCATTTGAAAATCGAGCTGAATGGTGCCGCACTGCCAAGTGCGGCCCAGGGAATCCTGAAGATGGAAATCTATTTTAGGGCCGTAAAAAGCACCGTCCCCGGGGTTAACCAGGTAAGGAACCTTTTTTTCGTCCAAAACTGACTGCAGGGCTGAAGTGGCTTTTTCCCACATTTCTGCCGTGCCCATGGATTGTTCCGGTCTGGTGCTCAGTTCAACATGGTAGGTAAAACCAAACGTTTGATAAAACTTGTCGATCAGTTCCATTACCGCCGCCACTTCGTCTTCAATCTGCTCAGGCAGCATGAAAATATGGGCGTCATCCTGTGTAAAAGAACGGACACGCATCAGGCCATGCAGGGTGCCCGATTTTTCATGCCGGTGAACCAGCCCCATTTCTGCAATTCTTAAAGGCAGATCACGGTAGCTGCGCAAGCCTGTATTGTAGATTAGCATGGCTCCCGGGCAGTTCATAGGCTTAATGGCATAATCCTGCTGGTCTATCTTTGTAAAGTACATATTTTCCTGGTAATGGTCCCAATGCCCTGACTGTTCCCAAAGCTGTCTATTCAATATGATCGGGGTTTCTACCTCCAGGTAACCGGCCTTAAAATGTTCTTCCCGCCAAAACTTTTCAAGTTCACGCCGGATGATAATCCCCCGGGGGTGATAAAAGGGAAATCCGGGACCTTCTTCATGAAAACTGAAAAGGTCGAGTTCACGCCCCAGTTTGCGGTGGTCTCTTTGGCGCGCCTCTTCCAAAAAATGCAGATATTCTTCCAGCATTTTTTTGGTGGGAAAAGCGGTCCCGTAGATGCGCTGCAGCATAGGCCTGCCTTCATCCCCCCGCCAGTAGGCGCCGGCCAGGTTTAGCAGTTTAAAAGCCTTTAACCTGCCCGTGGAAGGAAGGTGCGGGCCGGCACAAAGATCCCAGAATTCACCCTGGCGATAACAGGAGATAACAGCCTCCTCGTCCAGATCGGTGATCAGCTCCACCTTGTAACCTTCGCCCTGCTTCTGAAAAAATTCCAGGGCCTCCCCGCGTTCCATTTCAATGCGTTCCAGGGGCAGATCTTCCTTGATAATCTGCTTGACCTGCTTTTCTATTTTCTCTAAATCTTCCGGGCTAATCGGTGTTGCAAAGTCAAAATCATAATAAAACCCGTTGTTAATCGGGGGGCCTATCCCCAGGCGAACGTCTTTAAAGAGTCTTTTCACTGCCTGTGCCAGGACGTGGCTGGCGGTATGGTGATAAACCTGCGCGCCTTCTGCGTCTTCAAAGGTAAGGAGCTCCAGCCGGCTGTTTTCCTGCAAGGGTGTATGGAGATCAACAACTTTGCCGTTCACTTTAGCCGCCAAAGCTGCCTTGGGCCTCTGGGGCCCCAACCCCCCCACTAGTTCTGCAATTGTTGTACCGGGGGAAACTTCCCGGGAACCCCAATTTTTAATTTCGATCATTAATTTTTTATCCAGCCGATCGCGGTTTTCTTCCATAAGAACCCCCCCGCCCAAAATTGCATGCACGAAGTATTAATCAGATCAACGTACATCATAATTCTTCTGCCGGAAACTGTCAAGATCAAGGCCGGCCTAAAAAACAAAACCCCTGTTTTTAACAGGGGTGCAGTGTGGTGGGTCCTGTGCGGATCGAACGCACGACTTCTTCCGCGTCAAGGAAGCGCTCTCCCACTGAGCTAAGGACCCTTATTGGTTGAACTATTTTGCCGGGAACCCTTTCAAAAACCTTTTATGTTTAACAACCCATATTTACAATAAAAAAGCCTGAACAACTGTATGCTTTCTGGTGGTGCCGGAGACCGGAATCGAACCGGTACGATCGCTAATGTGATCGAGGGATTTTAAGTCCCTTGCGTCTGCCTATTCCGCCACTCCGGCATAAAA
>JBMNNQ010000022.1:0-19215 GCA_050942615.1 Dethiobacteria bacterium
CGATGATAATCCCTGTTCTGTTCTTTAACATCTGTTGCAGTGCCCGCCGTAGGATGGTTTCGGTGGCACTGTCCAAGCTGGAGGTAGCTTCATCCAATACTAAGATCAAGGGATCGGCTAGAAACACCCTCACCAGGGCGATAATCTGCTTCTGGCCGCCGGAAAGCCGTTCCCCCCGACGTCCGACCCTGGTCTGGTAACCCTGCGGCAGTTTCTCCAGCAGGGGGTGAACCCCCAGGTTTTTGGCGGCTGCAATCACCGCTTCATCAGTTGCCCCGGGGTTACCATAGCGGATATTTTCCAAAACCGTGGTGGAAAACAAAAAGGGATCCTGGGACACCACCGCCATGATTTTCCTGAGCTGCGTCCCGGTAATTTCGCTTATCTTTACCCCGTCCAGCAGCACCTTCCCTGCCTGCACTTCATACAGGCGGGCCAAAAGTTTTATGATCGTCGTCTTGCCTGCCCCGGAAAGGCCCACTAAGGCGGTCGTGCTGCCCGGTTCAAAGGTCATATTTATATTTTTAAGGACCGGGCTGCCTTGATCGTAGGCAAAGGTAACATCACAAAATTCAACCTTGCCCCTAAAATTTTCAGGTGCAACAGTAGCGACAGTGGCGGCAGTAGTAGCAATAACGGAAGCAGAAGCAAAAGCGTCGTTAGCCACTGCCAGTTTGGCTGCTTCCGGCTGCAACTGTGAATATTCATAGATCCGGTCCAAAGAGGCGCCGGCCGATTGCAGCACGTTATAAACCTGGCTGATTTCCCGCACCGGGCGGTAAAATCTTTCTACATATTGCAAGTATGCTGCCAGCAGTCCCACGCTGATCACCCCACCGGCAGCAAGCTGCCCGCCATACCACAACACAAGGGCCGTGCCGATACTGCCGACAAAGAAGATCAGGGGGAAAAACAGGGTGAAGGTGCCCATCGCCTGCAGGTTGGCCTCCATATTGTCTTTGTTCAGGCTTTCAAATTTTTTGATGTTTGTTTCATTGCGGCACAGCGCCTGCACAACCTTGTTGGCAATGATGTTCTCCTGTAGTTCGGCATTGATTTCTGCAATTTTTTTCCTGACTACATGAAAAGCTGCACGCATTTTCCTGCCAAAACTTCTGGTAAAAAAATAAATTACCGGCACCGTTGTCCAGGTCAGGAGGGCCAGCCGGGCATTGAGGGAAAACATCACGCCCATAATAGCGACAACAGTCAACAGATCACCAATCAACCCCACTATGCCTGAAGTAATCAGATCAGAAAGGGTATTCACATCGTTGATCAGCCGGGACATAATCTCGCCGGGGGCGCGCCTGGTAAAAAACGCAAGCGGCAGGCTTTCCAAGTGGGCAAAAAAGTCCCGGCGCAGGCTGTATATTATTTTTTCCCCGGCAGCCCCGGCCAACTGGGTCTGCCAATAGGAACCCAGCCACAAAGTACCGTTAATACCGATATAAAGCAGGGTAATCATGGTCAGCCCCCGGAGATCGCCGGCGGCGATCTGTTGATCGATAGCCTTCATAATTAGAAAAGGGCCGGCGGCGGTACAAACAGTTACCAACAGGGCGGCAAATAAGGCCCATAGAAGCCCGGCACGGTGGGGTTTTACATACTGCCAAAAAAACCGCAGGGCTGCGCTGTTGACATCGGAAAGGCGCCTTTTTTCTTCCTGTTTGGAAGAAAATTTGCTCAAAGGACCTGCTCCTCCTTTCACTGCTGCAACCCCCCTTCACCCTTTTCCCAATGTTCAAATTTGCCGGGGACAAATTTGCTTTGTAAAAAGTTTTCATAGAAGCGGCTGTACATGCCGCCGGCCGCCAGCAGTTGGTGGTGGCTGCCTGTTTCGGCAATCCGGCCCCGGGAAAGCAGCAGAATATTATCTGCATTTTGAATGGTCCACAGCCGGTGGGCAATCACAAAAACGGTCCTGTTCCTGACGATCTCCTGCAGCGCAGCATGCAGGGCCCCCTCTGTCTGGGCATCCAGTTCCGAGGTGGCTTCATCTAAAACAAGCAGCTGGGGATCGGTCAACAGCACCCTGGCAATGGCCAGGCGCTGCCTTTCCCCGCCGGAAAGGGCCATTCCCCTGGTGCCCACCTGGGTGTGGTAACCCCGGGGCAGGGCCGTTATAAAATCGTGGATCTGGGCCAGTTTGGCAACCCTTTCAATTTCGGCCTGAGAGGCATCCGGCTTACCATAAGCAATATTTTCCCTTACAGAAGCATCAAAAACAAAGGTATCCTGAAAAACAACCCCCACCTGCCGGCGCAGGCTTTCCAAGGTAACCCCTTTGATGTCGTGGCCGTCAATCATAATTTTACCCCGGGTAGGCTCGTAAAACCTGGCCAGAAGGTGAACCAGGGTGGTTTTGCCGCTACCGGTGGAACCGACCAACGCAACCATCTGCCCTGGTTCGGCGGTGAAGTTGATATCCTTTAATATTTCGTTTTGCCCATCGTAAGAAAAATGAACGCCTGCCAGGGAGACCCTGCCCTTCACCTGCGGCAGGGGATAAGCACCGGGCAGATCCCTGATTGCAGGCTTCCATTGCAAAATTTCGATCACACGCTGCCCGGCAGCCGAAGCCCGGGTGATCACGCCCACCATGCGGCCGGTCATCCGCAGCGTCCGGACCAGCATGCCCATGTAGGTGATAAAGCCCACCAGGACACCCGGTGAAACGCGCCCTTCAATCACCGCCCGTCCCCCGCTCCACAAAGCGGCGGCGGCAGCCAGGGCCGCCAAAAATTGCACATAAGGCTGCCAAAGCGCCGTGGTTTTGATCACTTCAAGCGATGTGGTCAGGTATTTTTCATGTTGTTGGTCAAATTTTATCTGTTCATAGTCCTCGCTGCCGGTTAATTTTACCAGGTTGATGCCCATAATGCTTTCTTCCAAGACATTACTCATTTTTCCCAACTGCCTGTTAACCTTGCCATAACCCGGCTGCACCCGGCCGGCATAGACAGCAATACCGTGAATGAGGGCCGGGGTAATCAGCAAAAAAACCAACCCCAACTGCCAATCCCAGTAAAACATGACAGCCATTATGCCGATCAATAACAGGCTGTTGGCTAAAATATTAACGATTACCAAACCAAAAAAGTTGTTTAGGATGCCGATATCCACCGTCAATCGGGACATGATATCCCCGGTGCCGGCGCCGTCAAAAAAAGAAAAAGAAAGCGTATGCAGATGGCGGTATAAGATATTGCGCAGCCGGAAAAGGGCACCCTGGCCCACACATTCTGCCAAATAGCGGGCCCCAAAATTACAGCCGATCTCCAGCAGCGAAAGGAAAACCATAACCAGCGCCGCCGCCCACAACAGCTGTTTTTTACCGGCAATAATCAGACTATCAATGGCATAGCGGATTACCCAGGGAGGGCCTAGGCCCGACACTGTAGAGAGAAGCACCAGACACAGTGTCAGCAGAAGCAGCCCCCGGGAAGGCCGGGCCAATTTCCAAAGTTTGTACAGCATCGTTTAGACCTCCACTGCCTACACCATACCATGGTCACAACCCCTGCATCAAGCCCCTGAAAAGCTGTTTTTTTAAGGAAAAACAGTGACTGCCTGCTGTCCAAAGGGGGCCAAACAGGGGGACGTCAGGCTGTATAAAACTATTTCTAGAAAAAAAATACCCCATCTAAACCTGTCCATGGGCCGTATTTTGGGAACCGATGATCTGCCTAGCATAATGCTTAAACTATTTTCCCCACTTAGAGGGACATCGTCACTTTTTTTGGGTACCTTTCATACAGTCTGCCGTCCCCCTCTTTGGTGCCAAGAGAACCGGCCCCTTGACACCTACACAATTTAGGGTAAACAGACGGCTGCCTGTTTAAATCAAGTCGCTAAAGGATTCCTGCAGCAGTTGTTTGGTATAAAAATGGGCCGGCTTTTCAAATATTTCGAAGGAAACCCCTTCTTCCACAATGTCGCCCTGGTACATGACATAGACCTTGTCGGCAACCTTTCGGGCCAGGTGCAGATCGTGGGTAATGTAGAGCATGGCAAAGCCGTTTCTGTTTTGCAGCCCCTTGAGTTCCCTTAAGAGGTTGGCCTGGGTTGAAGGATCCAGCATGGAGGTTACTTCATCGGCAATCAACAGTTTGGGCCTGGTGATTAAGGACCGTGCGATAGCCACCCGCTGCCGCTGCCCGCCGGAGAGGGCATGGCAATAGCGGTTTAAAAAATCAGCATCAACCGGCAACTGTACCATCTGCAATACCCTGTTCACCTCTGCCTCCCTTTCTTCTTTGCCGCCCCATCTGATAATATCCAGCGGTTCCCTTACCACTTCCCGCACGCTCAGGCGATCACTGGTAGCAGAAAACGGGTCCTGAAAAATGATCTGCATACCCCCCATCATTTTGGTAGCCCATCTTCCTTTTACCTTTTTATTTTTAAAGAAGATCTGGCCGGCATCTGCCTTTAAAACCCCCACCAAAATATGGGCCAGGGTAGACTTGCCGGAACCTGATTCGCCCACCAGGGCGATCACTTCACCGCTTTTTATTTCCAGGCCGGCCTCCTTGACAGCTTCCACTTTCATGTTTTTCAGTTTATAGGCCTTTTTGATCCCTTCAGCCCGTAAAAAAGTTTCAATGCCCCCCTTGTGACAGGCAACCATGCGTTCCAGGCCCACGTACTCCAGGGCAGGCCTGGCACGGCTGCAGTTTTCCCCGCTTTGGCAGCACCGCGTGTAAAAGGCGCAGCCTCCGTTTGGGGCGGCCGCAGTTGCCGGTTCACCGGCGATACCCCATAAATCCTTGTATTTAAAGAGGTTGGGGGAAGAATTGAGCAGGCCGCGGGTATAACAGTGCCTGGGATTCCGAAGCACCTCTGAAGTTAGGCCTGCTTCTACAATGCGCCCGCAGTACATGGTCATTACCCGGGAGGTCAGTTTTTTTATTACCCCTAAATCATGGGAGATGAGCAGCATTGTAAAACCCAGTTTTTTCTGCAGGCCCTGCAATAATCCCAGGATTTCATTTTTGCTCAGGGGATCCAGTGCTGTAGTCGGTTCATCAACAATCAATAATTTGGGGCTGCAGGAAAGGGCCATGGCTACCAACACCCGCTGCCGCATGCCCCCGGAAAGTTGGTGCGGATAATGATGCCGCCAGTGCGGATCAAGGCCCACCATTTCCAAAAGTTTTACCACCCTGTGGTCACGCTCAGCGGAGGAAAGGCGGTAATGCGTTTTAAGCGGTTCACCCACCTGTTCCCCGATTTTTAAAACAGGGTTGAGCACCTCCAGGGAATTTTGAAAGACCAGGGCAATCTCCCGCCAGCGGTAGGCTTTCAATTTGCTTTCCGGCAGCCCCACTAAATTTTGTCCATTATAAAGGATTTCCCCGCTGACGCTGCCTTCGTCGCCCTTGATCAGCCCTGTTATGCCCAGGGCCAGCGAACTTTTTCCACATCCCGATTCGCCGATGAGGCCTAAACATTCACTTTTCCTTAATTGCAGGGAGACACCGTCCACGGCCTTTACCGGCGGGTGAACGTGCCCGTATGTTACCGTTAGGTTTTTTATTTCCAGCAAATACTTATTTTCCACAGTCAAAACAGCTCCCCTTTGATCATTGATCACAACTTTTTATAGGCGTGGGTTTACTATTCTTTCCAGTTCGCGGCTGATGAAAGCTAAGGAAAGAACAATCAGGGTCAGGGCCAACCAGGGGTACAGCAGCCACCATTTCCAAAATTCCGTAAAATATATACCCCGGAAAGCGGTGGCATGGTTGATGATTAACCCCCAACTTTTAGAAGTGGGATCCCCCAACCCCAAAAAAGACAACCCGGCTTCCGAAACAATGGCCCTCCCTGTCTGCCTGATCATATTTACAGCCATCAGGGGGAAAACTGCCGGCAAAAAGTGTTTCCAGAGCAGGTACCAGGCCCCGGCGCCGTATGTTTCCGCCGCTTTGATAAAGCTCTGTTCCTTGAGCATCAATATCTGGGCACGCACGATTCTGGCGGGGAAGACCCAGGAAAATAGGGCCAACACAATAATAATATTGAAAACACTGGGCCCCAAAAAAGCAGCTAAAACGATCATCAGCGGGAAATCCGGCAGGACAATCATTATATCGATCAGGCGCATGATGACCTTGTCAACCCAGCCGCCGGCATAGCCGGCGATAATACCGACCAAGCCGCCGCCCAAGGCTGCCAAAAAGGCTGTGCCAAAACCTACGAGCAAGCTGATCCGGGCCCCGTGGCAGAGCTGTGCCCATAGATCAATTCCCAAATCGTCGGTACCCAGAGGGTGCCCTTTCCCCGGCGGCAAAAGTGCCGGGCCCGAGGAGATTTTATGGGAATGAAAAGAAATACAGGGGGCCAAAACAGCCGCCAAAAAAATCAGGAAGATGATCAGCAGGCTGATTTTACCCGGCAGGGAAAATTCCCTGCATTTTTTTAACAATTTCTGCAGCAATGCACCGGTTACCGCCACTTTTACCCCCCCTGCATATTGGTTTGGTTAACCCGGGGATCAAGTTTTGCATAGACCAAATCTGCAAAAAAATTAGCCAGCAGCACAAGCAGCGTTACCACCAGAAAAATCCCCTGGATGAGGTGGTAGTCATGCAGCCGGACTGCCTCCCGCATTAACAGCCCCAAGCCGGGATAGGCAAAAACATTTTCCACCAGGATAGCACCGCCGATCAGGGTACCCAAGCTGAGAAACACACGGGTCACGATGGGCAGCAGGGCGTTTCGCAAGGCATGGCGGTAGAGCACGCGCCTTTCCGGCAGGCCCTTGGCCCGAGCGGTGCGCAAATAGTCCTTTTTTAAAACAGCGGTCATACTGTTCCGGGAAAGCAGGTACATACCGCCCATACGGGAAATGGTCAGCACCAAAACGGGCAGGCAGGCATGGTGCAAAACATCTATGATTTTTTCCCAACAGTTTTTATACCTGGCAAAATGCGTGACCGCCCCTGCCAAAGGGAACAGCCCCAACCCCGCAGCGAAAACGAACAAAATAATCAGGCCCAGGAGAAATACCGGGATTTCGGCCAAAACAATAAATTGAAAAAACAGGAGCTTATCCGGCCATTTATCCCGGTGCCAGGCCGAAATACAGCCCAGGATGGAGCCGATGAATGTGCTGAGAACCAGCGAAGAAACAACCATAAAAGCTGTCCATCCCAGCCGGCGCAGAATAATCCTGCTCACCGGCTCCTTGAAATAAAGGCTAAACCCTAAGTTGCCCCTGAGCAGGCCCCCTAAATAGGCAACATACTGTTCACCAAGGGGTTTATCCAGGCCATAATAGTCGAAAAAGAACGCACGCTGTTCTGCAGTTAAAACGACTTCTTCTTCAGCAGCACTTTGTGAGGAGATCACCAGGAAAGGATCGCCGGGGATAACCCGGGGTAAAAGAAAATTGAGGGTGATCACAACCAAAATTGTTAACCCATATTCCAAAAACCGCAAGCGGTGCGGCTGCCCCACTGTATTTCCTCCCTTGGATCTCCATTTTAACCTGCTGCAAATCGCTCCCGGCCCGCGGCCACATTTCCAGCATTGAACACTAAGCGCTCCGGTTTGCTACCTGAACATCTATATTTCAGTCCACAAAATTTGCCCTGCTGTCGCTGTGATAGGTGTCTTCGCTCCAACCGTCGTAAACCGCCGGCCGGTGCACCGAAATGGAATTTGTATAGTAGAGGACCAGCTTGGGCAGATCTTCAGCTAAAATCTGCTGCAGTTCAGCCATCATCTCCCGGCGTTTTTCCGGATCGGTTTCCTTTTCCTGGGCCAAATAAAGCCTGTCCAGCTCCGGGTTTTGGTAACCGATTGTTTTCCCCGTGGTGGAGGTGGCCCTGCCCTTTTCCTTGCCGCCGGTCACCTCTTCTATGTCTTCCCCGTTACCACTGCCGTTAATGCAGAGCTCAAAATCCCCTTCCTTGAAGCGGGCGTCCCTGGTCATGGTGTCGGTAACCTGGACCACAGTTTCTATACCAACCTTGGACAGATGCATCTGCACCACTTCGGCGAGACGGGCATCTGTAGCCAGCAGCTGATATTTCAGCTTTTCCCCGCGGCTGTTTTCGCGCACCCCATCGCCGTCGGTATCTTTATAGCCCAAGCTGTCCAGCAGCTCCCCTGCCTGCTGCAAGTTATGATGATAAGCCGGCACAGCGGGGTTATAAAGTTCGTTGCTGATGGGATGCAGCACACCCGGGTTCCCCGGCACGGCAGCACCGCGTTCCACCAAATCTACCAGCTCCTGGCGGTCGACAGCATAGGCCATGGCCTGGCGTAAAACTTTGTCCGCCAGCTCCGGCCGCTTGTTCATATTAAAATAAAGCCGGTTGGCCCAGGAGGTTACATATTGCATCACCCGGTACTCCGGATCATTTTCATAGCGGGACAGGATATCGGGGGTAACCCCGATGCGGTCAACCTCTCCCTGTTCAAAAGATAGAATGGCCTCGCTCACCGGCACAAACTGGATCTCCTTAACCCGCGGCTTATTACCCCAAAAATGATCATTAACTGCAAAACCATAGATGCCGTGTTCCTTGCTAAAATCGGTCAGTATGTAGGGCCCGGTGCCCACTGCCGCCTCCGGCGTAGTCAGGCTGTAGGGATCGGCAACCCCTTCCCAGATATGTTTGGGAATGATGGTAAAACTGCGCATCTTATCGAGAAAAAAAGGTTCCGCTTCCTGCAGCTCCATCAGCACCGTCTGTTCATCCAAAGCCTCCACCCTGCTAACAGCGGAAAAATCGGCAATATTTACCGGGGGATACTGCTCTTGGTATTCATAGCTGAAAACCACATCCTCAGCTGTGAAGGGCCGGCCATCCTGCCACTTTACCCCGGGCTGCAGCTTGAAGGTATAGGCCAGGCCATCCGCGCCGGCTTCCCATTCACGGGCCAGCATAGGCGCAACCTCCCCTTCACTGTCAGTGGTCAACAGGGTATCGAAAATCAACCTCATTTTGCGCGACCCGGGGCCCCGGGGGTAATGCGCGTAAGGGCTCGGATAGCCCCAATCCCCGCCGCCCAACCTGATGACCTCCACCTGTTCCGCAGCCTGTCCTGCTACACCGTTTCCCGGCGCAGACTCCGCTTCACCGCCTGACTGTTCCGTCCCGCAGCCAAATGCAAAAATAGTTAAAAAAAATACCAGAACCAATATACTCAGCAGACCGTGCTTTCTGTACATCGAGCCGCCTCCCTTTGTATGATGATTTTTAATAATAGGGTTTCATTTTCTATGAACCAACTTTTTCAACTGTTCCCTAAACTGTTTATAAAATTTAAATAATAGAAACGACTAAACTACAGCTTTACCAAAACCTGCCCCATTCTGCTTTGGTATTCATGGCGAAAAATTCCGTTTTCCATTCTTTCATCAATAAAAGATCTGATCTGTTCGTCGCTGGGGAATTCTTCAAGGGTATAGCGCTGCAGTTCTTCTTTTAAAATGGAAACAGCCTCTTCGGGCCTGCTTTCATGTTGCCGGTTTTCCTCCCAAATTTTAACGTCCATTGCAAAGCCTTTCGTATAAAGCAGGTTTAAATAATAAAGCATGCTGATCGACCAGGCAGGAGGCTTTCCCCCATACAGGGACTGCCAAAGTTCTGCCAGAGCGTTGTTCTGACGCCGGCCGGCAAAGCCGCTGATAAAACAATATTTACGGGCACACTGCAAAGCCTTGTTGATCGTTTCCCAATTGTTGATCCCGGGACTCATGGAGGCGAAAACCAGATCAAACTGTTTTTTAAGATTCTGTTTTTCAAGATCAACCTCTTCCCAGGTGTCCTGGATAATCCTGATATTGTCAATTTTTTGATGGGCAATCTGTTCTTCCAGATAAGCAACCATTGCCCCGGCCGGTTCCAGAGCCACTACCTTTCTGACCCGCGCTGCAAAACCCAGGGCAAAGGCACCGGGGCCTGCCCCGATATCAAGCACGCTCAGACCGTCAAAGTTTACCCCCTGTCTTTCCAACCAGGTAAAGACCCTTTCCACCCTTTTTTTACCTCTTTCACCCCCGACATTTTTATTGAATCTTGCCGCCTTGGTATTCCAATGTGCTACGGACTCCCGCAAGCTTTTCCTTTTACGGCGGGAAAAGGCTTTTTTCTTGGCCTCCTCCCAGGCCTTCTCCCAAAATTCCGGTTTCTCAACTTGAGAATCAACCTGTGTTTTCATAAATTTTTTGCCTCCCTTCAGCCAATTAACCAAAATCCCTGCGCGTTATAATTTATATTTTTTGGTTTTGTGCCGGGAGAACCGGCCCCCTGACACACACCGGCCCCTCCCTTGGCACCAATGAAATCTCCTGCCTCTTTTTTCTCAAACCAAAATCCCCGGCGTGCTACATTTTGTAGTTTTATGTTACACCCTGTGCAAAAAAATAAACCCGCCGCATATAACCGGGGCTGCCCGGTTTAACGCCTGTTGCTCCGGTCTAAACCGGAATCAAACTGCTTTGCAAATATTAAGCATAGCCTATGTTACTTAAAATCTATTCGTGTTACTACACTGCTTACAATTCTACATCCGGGCCCAATATCCTGCCCCCCGCCTACAATATTTTTAATATTTATAGCTCCCGCTCCTGTTTTATTAATTCTCAGGCAAGAATAACTACAAATTACCCGTTTTAGTTATTGACATTGGGGCCATACAATGTTAGTCTTTATTTCCAAATAATATTTATAATTTCAATCAGTCCGCCAACTATCATAGCAAAAAACTATACATAACAAAAACCGCCAGCCGAAAGGAAGGGATAACCATGTCCAAAATAATCACTGCGATCATCATTTTGCTTGTAACCGTGTTCACCCTGGTGACAATCACAGGCTGCTGACTGTTATGCTAAAAAACCTGCCGTCGGCAGGGATAACTACCCGTGAAACGGATTTTTGCAACCATCTTTATAATCCAACTTCCGGGTAAAAATATATTAAGGGGCTGAATAAAATGACCGCAAGACTGCAGGTCTACAAGTGTATGCTTTGTGGTAATATCGTCGAGGTATTGCACAGCGGAAAGGGCGAACTAATTTGCTGCGGCCAGCCGATGCACTTGTTTACAGAAAATACTGAAGATGCCGCCCGGGAAAAACATGTGCCCGTTTTGACTAAAGAAAAAGGTAAAGTTGCTGTAAAAGTGGGCAGCGCAGAGCATCCTATGGAAGAGGCACACTACATTGAATGGATAGAACTCATCGCTGGTGATAAAATTTACCGCAAATTTCTGAAGCCGGGTGAAAAACCGGTGGCAGTTTTCGACGGCCTGGAAGATGCAGAAGATCTTTTCGCACGCGAATATTGCAACCTGCATGGGTTATGGAAGGCATAAGCACCTGATTTAGCTTTTGATTAACAACTGTCGGCTATACTTTTACGCTTGAAAACAATTTTAAGATTATTAATGACTGGAGGTTCACCCATGGCGGAAGAATTTAAGCCCGGCTGTCAAAGGCCGGCAATTAAAAAGCCCCAAGTGGATGAAACAGCCCTGGAAAGCCAGGCAGCACCAAAAAAGGAGACAAAGATGATGATTAAAGTTGGCCAACAGGCGCCGGATTTTACGGCTGCAGCATTTTATCAGGGAAAATTTATGAACATCAGTCTTTCCGAGTACATCGGCAAATGGGTCCTAATTTGTTTCTATCCCGGTGATTTCACATTTGTCTGAGCGACAGAAGTTTCAGCAGTTGCTGAAAAATACGATGAACTGCAGGCATTAGGTGTAGAGGTGCTGACCATCAGCGTTGACAGCATTTATGTACACAAAATATGGAATAAACATGAGCTTTCCAAAATGATTAACAAGGATATACCCTACCCCATGCTGTCTGATCAGGACGGCAGCATCGGCAAATTGTACGGTATTTACGATGAGGATGCCGGTGTGGAAACACGGGGCCGGTTTATAATTGACCCGGACGGGGTTGTGCAGGGGTTTGAAGTGCTTACCCCGCCGGTGGGCCGGAATGTCAGCGAATCTATCCGGCAAATCAAGGCCTTTCAGCTGGTCAGAGAATCACAGGGCACCGAGGCAACGCCCTCCGGCTGGAAGCCCGGCAAAAAAACGCTGAAGCCAAACCCGGATCTGGTGGGCAACGTCTGGAAGGAATGGCAGGTCAGCGAGGCTTTTGAAGATTAGAGGGTTAACCAAACAAAGGCACCGGCCGGCAGCTGCTGCCGGCCGGTGCCTTTGTAATTTATAAAGCTTTCAACCACGGTATTATTTTTAATAAAAAGAAGCGCTGGGGGGCTATCCCTGTAAAAAGGATAACCCCCCGCGCTTCTTTAATTCATTTTTTTAATTTTAAACAACAGCCGGCAACAGCCGGCTTTGTTAACAGCGCGTCCCTCTCAAGTAGCCTGTGCCTGGTATGTAGATGGCATACAGCTTACCTTGGGCTCAGGGAAAACCAAACTTTATTCAAAAATCATGGTGTCGTTTCTTTCGTCCCAACTTACACTTTTTGTAATTTCAAATTCCCGGGGATCATCCATTATGGAATACAAAGTTAGTTTTCCTGATTTCAGATCCAACGAATACTTATCCACGTTTTCAGCTATTTTATTTTCGTCTTTAATGCTACCTTTATAAACAGTAATCATACACATTGAAAAGCCATCTCCTTTCTTTGTTAGTTATTATTAATTTGCATTGTCCCCTGTGTTCATCAGGGTCATATATATCTTGCCCTTTTCCTTCATTCCCCTTACCAACTCACAATGCCGCAGCACGGCGAGGTGCTTTTCCAATTCCTTCTGATCAATATTAAACTCTGTCGCTATTTCATCCTTCGTGGCCTGAACACACCCCTGCAGGTATTCATAGATCCCCTTTTGCACCGGCAACAACCCTTCTGTGCCCTTCTGACCAAGTTTTTCCCTGGTCAGCCGTGCAGAACGCACAGCAAGCGGATCACAGGCTTTGGGCACACTGATAATTTCCAGGTAGCAATCTTCACAAAGATCTTGCCCGCCATGTTTAAACATTTCCCCTTCAGGAATTTTTTCCCCGCATTTTTCACAAACCATAGCCCACACCTCCTTGACGTTTTCGGCCCGGTATGTTACGCAGCCAGAAACCCGCCCCTGGGAACCCTGCATAGCTTATCGCTGGAGGCAACAAAAACCAAATGTTTAAGCCAACACCCCCTGCGGGGTAACATATATTTAAAATTCATAATACCCTAACCCTATTTTAAAAACTTTAATTAAAATTGTCAAATATTTTGTTAAAAAAACTGCATAAGTTATTGACATATGTCCAATAATAGTTATAATGGTAATAGTAATGGGTATATGTTCATAACCGAAAGGAGGTCAGCAATATGCCAGGTGGAGATGGAACCGGTCCCTTGGGACGCGGGCCTATAACCGGCAAAGGCCTTGGTCCTTGTAATGCCGGCCGGGGTAGAGCCGGCTTGGCATCCAGGTTTGGATTTGGACCGGGCCGGGGACGCGGCTTTGGTTTAAGACAAGGTTTTGGCATCAACGCCGGTTTTAACCAGTACGATGCAAAAACACAAAAGGAAATGTTGGCAGAGGAAAAAGAAATGCTCCAGGAAAGGCTGAACCAGATTAGCAAGCAACTGGGAGATATGTAAGACGCGGACACAGGCAGCAGGAGGAGGCAGAACCCTCCTGTTGCTTTTGTTTGTAAATGAGGTGCATAAACAAAGATGGCCAGACCAAAAAAATGGAGAAAAGTATGTTTTTTACCGGAAAGCAACCTTTTCGGGCCGCTGGGTGCCCGGGATGACGATGCACAATTTATTGTTATGCCCGTTGATCAGTATGAAGCAATACGGCTTATTGACTGGGAAGGCCTGACACAGGAAGAATGCGCCTTACAAATGCAGGTTGCCCGTACAACAGTACAGCGTATCTACAGCATTGCCCGGAAAAAAATAGCCGACAGCCTGGTAAATGGTAAAACCATAAAAATAGAGGGTGGCGAATACAAGCTTTGCAATGGCACCAGAAAATTATGCGGCCGGGAAAAATGTTTGGGACACAAACACGGGCATGGACATGGACATGGGCGTGGAAACAGACACGGGCAAAACCGCTTTTAAGAAATTTGTTGAAATGCAGCCCCGGCATGTTGCCGCTATTGCAGATGCATAGCACAGTTTATTTTATAAAATAATGTTTGACCTGTTTATTGATGCATTAATGAACAGGTCAAATTTCTACTAATCCGACCCAAAAATTATTTGGCATAACTTTGATATTAAACCCTAAAGGGTTCTCAGGAGCATCTGTTTTTAACAGTAAATGCCCCTTGTTTATTATCCACGCCCAGTCCTTCAACAGTGTTCGCCAATAAATATACCAAATCAGGAAAGATTTTGTAGGTAAAAAACCTTTTAGTTTAAAACCATAAACCATAAAGTTGCCACAAAGGATGTTTCATCATAAATCCCTTCTTTACCTTCTTGTAAACGATGGCGAACTGCCATCATGTAGTAACCGGGTTTACTGGTATTTAAACGGATTTCACCCCCGCCGTCTGTTGTTTCCTGCCATTGCTGAAAACCCCCCGGGCCTTTAGACATTATATCTACAGCCTTATTGGCAAGGGGAGAACCACAAAATATTACCTGTAAAACAATTTGTTCGCCCGCACTCCAGCGCTTCCAGT
Source organism: Dethiobacteria bacterium (assembly GCA_050942615.1). Taxonomy (GTDB): domain Bacteria; phylum Bacillota; class Dethiobacteria; order DTU022; family UBA8154; genus JAAZMI01. The sequence continues at coordinate 14,653 of JBMNNQ010000022.1, forward strand.
TGGGAACCACAATTTCCAATGTGGTGTCTAATCGCGGGGGGGCATTTTCGATGCCATGCCCTACGGGCACAAAGACTTGCGCATATTGCTCATAACGAACCGCCCGGGCTGCATCCGGATGCTCCCTGTAGGTGCCCCGATCATATTCCCCATTTTTATTTAAAACATAGTTACCAGTGTGCATGGCAACCAATTGATAAAAACCGTCGACAGGGGTAGTAATCTTCAAAGAATAATGATCTGCACTGCCCTTTACTAGCGTAACATCTTTTTTTTCACCTGTGGGAAACACTGCCCATGCTTTGAGGCCTTCTTTCTGGGGAAGCCCGTCTGTTTCCATATTGCAGCCCCATTTAAAAAGCGCTGCAAAATCTTCACCCTTGTGCCCATGGTTGCTGGTCATTTCTAACCACCCTTCATGACCATGGACCATTTGATCTGTAGTGTCCTGCAAATTTTTATCACGTTCGTTACCCATTATGAACCTCCTTGCGCTTCATGTTTTCAGCATAGCATTTTCTCAGAGCAGAAAAACTCCCGGTCAATCAAACCTTTAGCAGAAATAGAAAGCACGGGCCCCCTGATGTTACACTTATTTAATTTGTGTTACTATAATTCGACATTATATTTATGGTCTCCTGCTATATTTTTTATATTTTTAGCAAGTTACCTATGACCCTTCGTTAAGGGTCCCCTGGAAAACCTTCAACGCTTCATACAGGGCTCATTTAAGCCATTTATATAACAAAAGCAAGGTCATGCCAAGCCCTTTCGGCTGGGAAATCCTGGCGGGGAGCGCCGCCCCTGGCCTTTTATATTTTCAATCGCGATGACAATCTCGCTCCTTAAATCCTTAATGCGCCTTTCAATGCGTTCCAGGTAGTTATCGCCTAAAAACCGCCGCAGGGTTGCCAGTTCGGCCCGGAAACGCTTCATTCCCTTCTTGGAAACTTTGCCGTCCATTTCTTCTATTATCAGCCGGCGCAGGGTATAGCGCGGTAAGGTCTGGAATTCCTTAAGATCACGCAGCAGGGTTTGGATAAAAGGCAGATATCCTTCCAGGTCGGCAGCGTGCCTTTCCCAGGCGCTGCGCAGGTTGTTTTCAGCCCTGATCAGCAGGGATTGTTCGCCGGGCCGCCTGTGTACCTGTTCACGGTAGTTCTTAACTGTCCCATAAGCGGGCCAAAATAATGCGCTCAGGGCCTCCCGGGGTGTTTCCGGCCGGCAGCGAACCAGCGGCAGCGCTTTTTCGAGGATCAGGGGGCGTACAGTTAAATTTTTACTTGCCGTATCAGGCACCAGGTGCATAAAAAGCTGCAAACCCTTCCGACGGAAAACCAGCAGTTCATTGTGTAGAGCCCTTTTCGCCGTTTTTACCCTGGCTGGAAAATCAGCCAGTCCGGAGATCAGATCTGGGTGTTGCGCCTGCATTATAAAAAATTTCCGCCGGATCATCGTCAGCAGGCTTTCCTCTTCACCTTCCTCCGGGTTGCGGTTGATACGCCTGAAAAGCTCGGCAGGGGAAGGAGTTTCATCAGGGGCAAAAATTTTCGCGTCCTCACCTAAAGTGTTGTGAATCAGGAACATCTTCTGTGCTGCAATTTCACGGCTTTTGACCACTTCGGCACCCTGCTCTGTTGGAAAAAAGTTATAGATAGACAATATCCGGAAAACCTTGCGCCCAATACGGTTGATGCGCCCCAGCCGCTGGATGACCCGCGTGGGATTCCAGGGAATATCATAGTTGATCACCGCCCCGGCCCGGTTTAGGTTGATCCCCTCTGAAAGTTTATCAGTGGCTACCAGGATATCGAAATCATCGCGCTGCCCTGCTGCAGCATAGCCGGCGTCAAAGTTGGCGTTCAAATCTGTAAAAAACCCCTTGCCCAGCGAACCTTCGGCCATCAGCACGCGTTCAGGGAAAGCAGCCTGCAAAACAGGGGCAATGTGCCTCACTGTATCCTGGTATTCGCTAAAAATAACGACCTTGCGGCGCGGTTCACCGCTGCCAGGTCGAGCTTCCATAATTCCCCGCACAGCCTCCACAAGGCGTTTGCTTTTCGGATCATTCACCACCAGTTCCAGAACCTCCACCCGTGCCGCAATCTGTTGGAACAGCTTCAGGTCTGCACGGATATCCGCAAGGAACTGTTCCGGTTCGTCAAAATCTTTAATAACGTAAACATGATCCTGGTGTGGCTGCAGGTTTTTATCTGCAGCCAGGCGTGCCGCAAACTGTTGCAGTTCCTCTTCAATCGTTTCTTCATCCTCTTCCCAGATTTTTTCTATTAAATTGCGATCAAGAATATATTGGCCTGTCTTTTGGATAAAATCTAAAATAATGGCATGGATGCGTCCAAAGTTAGCCATGCTTTTCGCAAAAGCACCAAAAGAACTTTCAAAACGTTTGACCAGCAGACGGCGCATAAATTCGTAAAGGTTGCGCTGCTGCAGATAGGCAAAGTTACCTCTTTCATCCAGCTGTTTCAGTTCGCTGCGGTGTTCGTAAGCAAAAGGCTGGTAGATGGCGCCCCTAAACTGCCCTTCCTCACCAAAATAGTCATTTATAACCCGGTTGTAGAACGCCGACTGGGCCGGGGTCAGTTCGTAAAATAGTTCTTCGGGATCGGCAACCGCGGAAAGCGCTGTAATCTCCCGGGCATACACCGGATCGTGTTTCAGATCAAGCCGGTTGCGGCGGATGATCACCGGTTCTATAACACCCCTGATTTCAGCCGCCAGCTGTCCTACCCGCTCTTGGGTAAGTACTACATCAATAGGCGGAACAGTGGCAAAAATGTCGGCATAGTATTTCTCTGCCCGGGCCTGTTTTTCACCGCCGGCGGCATGATAGCGGAGGATGTATGAAAGCTTGCGGAATTCGCTGTTGTAATGGGCAAAACGGGCCGCCAAACCTTCATCGAGGGTTAGCGTTGATTTGCCCGGCGGGATAAAAAGTTTGAGCAGGGCAAAGATATCCGCCGGCGCATTGTTGAAGGGGGTTGCCGTCAGCAGGATAACACCCCGGTTGGCACAGATCTGGCTCAGGCGTTCATAAGCCGCCGTATCTTCATTGCGGAAGCGGTGTGCCTCATCCACCACAATAGTAGTGACCTCCTCGCCGTACATTTCAAGATATTCCTGTACCTTGTCCAAAGCCCCCAGGGAATAGACTTCCCAGTCATATAGTTCAAAGTCGTTCAGGTATTTATACCAGCCGGTAGCTTTGGTTTGTCGATCACCGATCAAAGCCGGGGGACAGATCACGAGCCCGCGGCCACCTCGCTCCCGCGCCAGCCAACTGGCGATCACCGATTTCCCCAGCCCAACCACGTCAGCCAGTATCACGCCGCCGTATTCCTCCAGCACGGTGAGCGCCTGCTGCACAGCCTCTTCCTGGTAACGGTATACCCTGTAACCCCGTTCTTCCATCAAACGTTTAATCTGTGGGCGGAGTGCTTTCTGTTCATTTAAATCCAAGTAGGTTTTAAGCAGCAGGGCATAGGCCTCAAACGGTGAAATTTCCGCCACCTGGGTTTGGCGGCTGATGATGCGGCCGATCTGTTCCCGGCGTGCATCAATTTCGCTGAGCGGAATTGCTGTCGACCAGAGATCATCAAAATAGGCCTCTGCATCGTCCCAACCGTAATCGCCAATTTCTACATTAAATTCATGCTGTCCCCATAAACCGGCACGGGTAAGGTTGCTGGAACCGGTAATAAAGCGCCCGGGGGCGTTGGTGAGCAGCTGCCCGGCCTCATCCAGGCAAAACAGGTACAACTTGGCGTGGTTGGGATCCAGTGTTTTGCGAATCTGCAGCCGGCCTTCTTCCAGAAGACGTAAAAAGAAAGAAACCTGTTCATAAAATTCCTGCGTATCCAGAGCTTCGTCCTGTAAGGCAGTGCGCAGGGAGGCATAAAACCGCCCTACTAGTTCCTGTTGGGTGCTGCCGGCCGCCTTAGGATCTACTATTTCCAACACCCGGCCCAGCCTCAAGTCTGCATCCAGCCCCACCAAAATTTTAAGATGCAGATCGCGGCGCCCTTTTAGCGCTCCATAGAGCTCCCGCCAGCCGGAAAAATAAAAAAAACCAACCAAAAATTTCAATTCCCGGCTGTGCCCGATCAGTGTCTGTAGCCGCCCCCCAAGGCTGCCCGGCCCGGCGTTGGTAATAAAATTTTTAGCCACTTCCCCTCACGCTCCTTGCCTTGCTGATGCGCTCCCAGACCAGTTGACAGACCGCCCGGTAAACCTCCTTGCGTTCCTCCCCTGTCAAATTCAGGGCATCAAAGACAAGATCGTCCAGCGCCCTGCGATCGGGCAGCGGGTTGGGTTCCTGTTCGGCAATGGGGATCCCAGATCGGGGGTCGATACCGCACTCGGTAAAGATATCCTGTATTTCTAGTCTGTACAAGCGTTTTAGATGTTTTTTCTCCATAGCTATAGATGGAAATTTATTGATGTCAATTCCTTCTGTTTTAAGGGCACCCTCCCCCAAATTTGAACGACCATAGAGTTCCCTGACTAGTATTGCCACAACAGAAAAAAGTGAGGCAATATGTT
>JBMNNQ010000126.1:0-3599 GCA_050942615.1 Dethiobacteria bacterium
CAATATTCAATTTAGGGGGGTGCTGCCCCGGCTCGGCCTGCTGTTTACGGTATGCTGCCTTGGCATCATCGACCAAGGCCCGGATAGCCTTGGCCGTTCTGTCCGGAGAAGTGAAGGTGGGGATCTTCCGATCGGCAAGCTTTTTCAGCGTGGGGTTAATGTGTTCGGGAAAACCGCCGGTGCCGAAAATAAGGGGCTGTTTGATGTCCTTGCATTCTTCAAAAATATCCACCGGATCCATCGCTGTGGTTTTGTAAAGGGCAAACACTGCTAAAAGATCCAGCGCCTCATCTTCAGCCATCGCTTTTAGCACGTTGGAAAAAGCAGATCTTTTATCAGGGCGTGTTGTATCGACCGGGTTTTTCATAAAGGAGATGGGCAGCAGTTCCTTGCTGATTTTTTCTACGATCGAAGGTTGTAGTTCAGGGATGAGGACATTTTTGCTTCTAAGATAATCGGCAATTACCAGGGCCGGGCCTGCTTGTCCGGTCAGCACGCCTACACCGGGGTTTTCTTTTGGTTGCAGTCGCACCTGGGCCAGCAAGCCGGCGGCGTCTATCGCATCATCACCGGAATCGGCTTTTACCGCCCCGGCCTGGATTAAAGCGGTTGTTTTCAGTTGGTAAGAACCGATGAGGGTACCTGTGTGGGATGCTGCAAATTCTGTGATATTTGACCGGCCGATCGTTAAAAAAACAACTGGTTTTTTCTTAGTGGCTTTCCTGATAACGCTATATAAACGCCTGCCCTCACCTGCTGCCAGTCCTTCAAAATAAAGAACGATCACTTCTGTATCTTCATCATCAGCCAAGTAGGCAATAACATCTGCAAGTTTGGTAACCGGCCCGTTGCCAATACCGGTAACCAGGCTTGCTCCCAGACCCATGGTTTGAACAAGGGCTGCCAGGCAGTAACTCATCGCCCCGCTCTGTGATACGATGCCAATCTTTCCGGGAGAAATATCACCAAGCCAGGGCACAAAGTTGGCTGTTACCTTGGCAACAGGGTTCGTAAAGCCTACGGTGTTGGGCCCCAGCAACTGTATCTTATATTTGCGGCAAATAGAAGTAATCTCGTTCTGAAGCTTTATTCCCTCCTCCTCACCGGTTTCCGCAAAACCGCCGCTGACAATCAGAGCTGCGCCGACACCGGCTTCTCCGGCCTCTATTAATGCTTTAACGCAGCTTTTGGCGGGGATGGTCAAAATAGCCAGATCTACAGGTTGGCCGACCGCTTTCAGGTTGGGAAACGCTTGCCGGCCAAAAATGTTGTCCGCTTGCGGGTTGAGCGGATAAACCTTTCCAGGAAACGTCCTTAGCCCATACATAATTTCATGGCCTGCTTTTGCCTTATTGTTCGAAGCGCCAACGACCGCAATTGACTTTGGTTTGTATAAACGATTGAGGGGATGCAAATAAATTCTCCTTTCCAGGGGGTTAGTAACAGTAAATTCGACAATAATGTGAAGATTCCTGCTTTAAAAAATAATTTTTATTTTGCCCTTAAACTTGTTTCAAAAAGTTATTTGTTGAAAATAGTTGATATATTCGGAACCGCCCCCAGGAATTTTATAAAAACGGGACTGAATATTGGGGCTGAATATCAAGATTCTGCAGGAGATTTTTTTTTCCCAGCGAATTGTTATCTATAATTCTTCAACCAAATATTTTAGAAGGAGCATAAAAATGGCTAATAAAGCACCTTATGAAGCATCCAGCGTAATGAATACCGCAGTAGTCAGCGTTGGCCCCGACAAGACATTGAAGGAAGTTGTAAAAATTTTAGCAGATAACAGGATCAGCGGTCTGCCGGTAGTTGATTCAGAAAATAAGTTGGTAGGGGTGGTTACAGAAACAGACATTGTAAATTTTGCCACCAAAGTCCATGTTATCCCCCTGATTGGAACTTCAGGCTGGATATCGCCACACACCGACATTACTGAAATAGCAAAATTTAAAAAAGGCTTTAACCTTCTTGCAAACACCAAGGTAGAAAAAGTAATGTCTAGAAAGCCGGCTACGGTTTCGGCAAGTACATATATCAATAATGTAGCTGAACTAATGAAAAGAAGGGATATAAACCGTGTTTTCGTGGTAGATAAAGAGGGCAAAATTATTGGGGTTATTGCCCGGGCAGACTTGGTGGACTACCTGGCAGAATGGAAAAGGTAGGGGTAGGGCTAGGAAAGGTAAAAGGTGGCCGCCTTTGTTTTAAAGTTGTTTTCCGGGGAAACAATTATTAAATATAATTCATCAGTGGCAGTTAACAGGGGCCCGGGCATAATTGCCCCTGAAAATGCCACTGCCAGGGCAGGCAAAAAAATGGCCGTCATTTTAGTCGGATGCACCTTTCAACGATAATTTTACTTGTATTTAGGTTTCTACAAAAAAAATGTCTTTTCTTTGGGGGGGGATGTTTTGGGGCCGAAAAATATAAATGAAAAAATTGCAGAAGTAGAAAAAAAGATTGAGGAAGTTAAAAAACGGTGGCCTGCCCACTCTGTAAAACCGGCACTAATTCAGGAATTAGAAGCTTTGGAAGAGGAACTTGAAGAATTGCAGGGGCTTTAACCATAATTCCGCTCCAGCTTTTCTGAATTAAGTTTGTAAGGGACAGCCTGCTGACAATTTCACCCATTAAGGAAGGAATTTTTGAAAAGTGTGACGAATGTAGCATTAACATGGTAATTTTTACTATGTGAATAGCAGTAAGAGGGTGAATAATTTTTGCAGGAAATAAGTGGTAATACACGTGAGCGGGCGACTCGTTTATTCAGGTTTCTAAAAGAACTGATGGAGCTTCGTTTAAAAACTATAAGAAATTTAGATAGTTATGAGGTTCTTTGGCTTCACGATATTCCCTGCCAAGAAGGTTGTTTCTGCGCAGCATGGCCCCAAAGCAGGGGTGTTTCTGATGAACCCTGGGTCGAAATTAAAAAACCACAGCTTTTTCCTTCACCAACCCCGCCTCCAGCATTAAAACCGTGGCTAAATCCGGGACAGGTTGCCGACTCGACAATTGATTTTCCAGAACTTAAAAAATATATTAGCGGTGCGGATCAAAATACAGGCGGGACAGAAGGTGAAATAGAACAGCAAATACCGGTCTACCTCGATGATCATCCCGAAATAAAAGAACTGTGGGAACAATATGTTGAAAATGAATGGTGGCCTTGGGCGGAAAAGGATCGGCAACTGAAGCCAGTGCAGAAAGTATACACCGATCTTTTTTCCATTTATCAAAAACAGCAACGGCTTGGTGAAATGTATGAGGTTATTCTTGGGCTCGGGTTGCTTTTGTGGAAAACCCCTGCCGAACAAACTATTTGCCGTCATCTAGTTACTGTCCAGGTAAATCTTAATTTTGAGGCAACAAGTGGAACCATTACCGCAGAAATGGGTAGTGAGGGTGTAAAATTTACTTTGGAACAAGACATGCTGGAGGCAACAGAAAGACCCCCTGCGCTAGCACAACAGGACATCGAAAAAAAGCTTAACGAAATAGGGGACGAAAACAACATCTGGGGAAAAAGAGAATATTTGAAGGAAATACTGAAAAGCTGGGTGCATTCTATTTCGCCAAAAGGATTCTTTTCCTGC
>JBMNNQ010000127.1:0-3538 GCA_050942615.1 Dethiobacteria bacterium
ACCTTTCTGCTCGCCCTGTTGCACCTGTATTATTGGGAGCTGCGTAACCGCTCGCCCTATTTGTAAAGGCCCAAAAGACAAAAATTGTTGGCAGCGGCAGAATGATAAGTGTTCTGCAGTGCCGTTAGAAAATGTTATCTTCTCTAGAAATAAAAGCTGTAAACAAAAACAGTTTAAAATAATCAGCATGCGGGAGGTTGTCAAATTGTCAAATAAACCGTTGGAACAGGCCTCTCCCCCCTGGGGACGCTGGGAAGTGCTTTTAGAAGCAGAGGACTATAAAGTGAAAAGGATTACGGTTTCCCCGGGACAGATGCTCAGCTATCAAAAACATGCCCACCGTTCTGAACATTGGGTTGCAGTTAAAGGCCGGGGAATAATTACCCTGGATGGGCGAAAAATAGAGCTGCGTCCCGGTGAGGCTGTTGACATCCCAGCCGGCTGTGCCCACCGGGCTGCCAATGAAGGCCGGGAACCTTTTGTCTTTATTGAAGTCCAGCGCGGCGGTTATTTGGGTGAAGATGATATCGTGCGCCTGGAAGACAGCTACGGCCGAGTTTAAATTTAACTTAAAGGGGGAAATTAGATGATGAATAAGTACGCTCTGATACTCGCGGGGGGAAAAGGAGAACGTTTCTGGCCCTGGAGCAGGAGCGAGCTGCCTAAACAATTTTTAACATTGACAGGCAAGCGCTCTCTAATCCAGCAGACCTGGGATCGTTTGCAAAAAATATTTCCGGCAGAAAACATTCTCGTGGCCACTGGTGAAGATTATGTACCCCTGGTCAAAAAACAACTGCCCCACCTGGCGCCGGCAAATATTCTTGTGGAGCCGGTAGGCAGAAACACGGCCCCGTGCATCGGCTTGGCAGCTTTGCATTTACACCAGGCAGACCCACAGTCAACCATGCTTGTTCTGCCCGCCGATCATCTGGTGCTCAAGCAAGATGCCTTTCAACAAAGCCTGCAGCAATGCCTGGAACTGGCCGCTGAAAATGATTCCCTGGTCACGATTGGCATCACACCTTCCCGGCCGGAAACAGGCTACGGCTATATTGAAATTAACAAAGAAAGCCCCCATGAAAAACCCGGTTTCTATAAGGTAAACCGGTTTGTTGAAAAACCGGACCAGCAAAAAGCCGCAAAATTTCTTGCCGATGGAAACTTCTTTTGGAACAGTGGGATTTTTGCCTGGAAAACCGCCTTAATTTTAAATAAAATTCGGGAATATCTGCCCGAATTAGCGCATGGTTTACAAAATATAGCCCCTTCCCTGGGAACGCCGGCCGAGAAAGAAGCCCTGGCCAGGCTGTTCCCTACTCTGCCCAGCATTTCCATTGACTATGGGGTCATGGAAAAAGACAAGGACATTCTGATGGTGCGGGGTGATTTTGATTGGGACGACTTAGGAAGCTGGATGGCCCTGGCCAAACAATTTCGTGCCACAGGCGAAAAAAACGTCAGCAAAGGCCGGCACCTGGGTATCGCCACTGAAGATTGCCTTGTTTATGCCCAGGACGCCCTCGTAGCCACCTTGGGTGTTTCAGACCTGGTCATTGTCCAAACTGAGGATGTAGTTTTGGTCTGTTCCCTGGAGCGTGCCCAAGAAGTAAAAGATCTGGTTGAAAAATTAAAAGCAGAAGGTTTGGAACAATACCTTTAGCAGGGTAAAAAAGGAGGAGGTTTAAGTTGGATTACCGGCAAAAGTACGAACAATGGTTGGCACACCCCGGACTGGACGGGGAATTAAAAGAGGAACTGCAGAGCATTGCTGCTGATGAACAGGAGATCGCCTCCCGCTTCGACCGGGAACTAAAATTTGGCACGGGGGGCATCCGCGGGCGCATGGGGGCAGGTCCCTCCCGCATCAATATTTATATGATCCGTAAAATTACCGCCGGGCTGGCCCGCTTTATAGAAAAGACTGCAACCGGTGAGGACAGGCCGAAACCGAGCGTGGTTATTGCCTATGACACCCGGTATAATTCGGAACGGTTTGCCCGGGAGGCAGCCGGGGTTCTAGCCCGTTGCAAGATCAAGGCCTATTTGTTTACAAAACCTGAATCCACACCGCTGCTTTCTTTTGCCGTGAGGAAATTAAATGCCACAGCCGGCATCGTGATTACCGCCAGCCACAACCCGGCCGGCGACAACGGTTATAAAGTTTACTGGTCGGACGGCGGCCAGATTACCGATCGGCTGGCCAACGCCATTACAGCTGAAATCGATGCCGTGGGCGATGCATTGCTTGTCGACTGCGGCCGGCTTGATGAGGCCCAAAAGGCCAGTCTGCTGGTCTGGCTGGATGATCAGATTACCGTCAGCTACCTGGAACACCTGCAAAAACTGCGCCTTTTCACCAAAAAGGAAGCTCTTGCTGCATTAAAGGTTGTCTATACCCCTCTGCACGGGGCGGGGTATGAAATCATTCCCCGGGCCCTGCAGGCCGCCGGTTTTTCAAACCTGGTTGTGGTTCCTGAACAAGCGACCATCGATCCCGCCTCCTGGACAGTTTATTCCCCCAACCCGGAGGACTGGACTGTTTTTGACCAGGCCATTCAATGTGGAGAAAAAATTGATGCTGATCTTTTATTGGCTACTGATCTGGATGCCGATCGGCTGGGCGTGGCTGCCAGGGATCATGAAAACCGGTTTTCACCCCTCACTGGCAATCAGTTGGGGAGCCTGCTCCTGGAATATATTCTTTCCCGCAAAAAGGAAGCGGGAGACCTGCCTGCAAACGGCATTGTCATTAAAACAGTGGTTACCTCTGAAATAGGCCGGGCGATCGCTGCTTTTTACGACCAAGAGATCCTGGATACGCTGACCGGTTTCAAATACATCGGCGAAAAGATTAAAGCGCTCGCCGATACCGGTAAAAAAACCTTTCTTTTTGGTTGTGAGGAAAGTTGCGGTTACCTGCTGGGGGATTTTGTGCGCGATAAAGACGCCGTTCAGGCCTGCCAGGTCACAGCTGAAATGGCCGCCTACTATAAAAAACAGGGCTTAACCCTGCACGCTGCCCTGGAACGTCTTTTCAAAAAGTATGGGTACTTTGCCGAAGAACTGATTAATATCGAGCTGGCTGCTGCTGAAATGGGACGTGTTCAAGAAATTATGGATTTTTTCCGGCAGGCCGGATTAACCACAATCGGGAAACGAAGCATCCAGCGCCGCGCAGACTACCTTTCCCAGGAAGAATTTGATCTGCAGCAAAACACCAAAAAACCAATAAATTTACCGGCCGCTAACTCCTTGAAATATTTCCTGGAAAAAGATGCCTGGTTCTGTGTGCGCCCTTCCGGCACAGAACCCAAATTAAAAATTTATTTAGGAGTCCAGGAAACGAGCGGTGAACAAGCCCGCAAGGAGCTGGAAGACCTTAAAAAAGCCGTCCTGGAACTGCTGGAAAAAAGCTCTACAGCTTCCTAACACAATATTCCCTTGGTGCAACAGACAACTGATTTCCAGAAACAGCAGCTTCCTGTCAATTTATAGTCGTCGGTTAAATATTTATTTACTTTCACGCAGAGGGTTA
>JBMNNQ010000128.1:0-3516 GCA_050942615.1 Dethiobacteria bacterium
CCCAACGTGCGCGCCGCCTCTAATACGGAGGTGCCCTCCTCCACCGTAACTGACTGCTGATCAATCGTCAAAGTAATCATCTTCCGGCTACCTTCTTTCTTTTTCTGCCGCCCTGAATGGCTTCAAAGGGACATTCCCGGGCACAAAGCCCACAGTCCACGCATTTTTCCCAGTCGATCCAGTAAACTCGTTTTTCTTCGTCTTTGATGATGGCCCCCGTGGGGCACATCCGTGCACACAGGCCACAAGCCCGGCAGTTTTTCGCCTCTATAAAATGGCGGCTTAGTTCCGGACAGACCCCGGCCGGGCAACGTTTTTCCCGGACATGGGCCAGGTATTCATGGCGAAAATTCCTTAATGTGCTCAGCACCGGGTTGGGGGCAGCCCGGCCCAGCCCGCATAAAGAGGCATTTTTAAGCAAAACTGCGAGATTCTCCAGCCTTTGCAGATCCTCTTCTTCACCCCGGCCGGAGGTGATTTTCTCCAAAATTTCCAGCATCCTTTTGGTGCCGATGCGGCAGGTGGTGCACTTGCCGCATGATTCCTGGCGGTTAAAGTCGCTGAAATAACGGGCCACGTCGACCATACAGGTGTCTTCGTCCATGACGATCAACCCCCCGCTGCCGATGATGCTGCCCACTGCCTTTAACGAATCATAATCCAAAGGCAGGTCAAGGTGTTCTTCCGTCAAGCAGCCGCCGGACGGCCCCCCCGTTTGTGCAGCCTTAAATTTTTTGTTGTCGGGAATGCCGCCGCCAATATCAAAAATTATTTCCCGCAGGGTCGTCCCCATGGGCACTTCTACCAGCCCGGTGTGCCGCACCTTGCCGGCCAGGGCAAAAACCTTGGTACCCTTGCTGTTTGCAGTGCCCGTTTGCGCAAACCAGCCGCTGCCGTTTAAAATTATGGCGGGGATGTTGGCCAGCGTTTCTACATTATTAATCACTGTAGGCTGTCCCCAGACACCTTTTTGCGCCGGAAAAGGCGGGCGCGGGTTGGGATCGCCCCGGGATCCCTCCACAGAGGTAATCAGTGCGGTTTCTTCGCCGCAGACGAAGGCGCCGGCCCCAACCCTGATTTCCACATCAAAAGAAAACCCCTGTGCAAGGATATTTTCCCCCAAAAAATGGGCTTCCCGGGCCTCGCCGATGGCCGTTTCCAGCCTTTCTACGGCCAGGGGATATTCAGCCCGCACATAGATATAGCCCTGCGCTGCACCCACGGCATAGGCGGCCAAAATCAGGCCTTCGAGCACACTGTGGGGATCACCTTCCATAATACTGCGGTCCATGAAAGCCCCCGGGTCGCCTTCATCACCGTTGCAGATTACATATTTGGTTTCACCGGGTGTACCCCGGGCCAGCTGCCACTTCCTGCCAGTGGGAAAACCGCCGCCGCCCCGGCCCCGCAGGCCGGAACGGTTAACCTCTTCAATAACTTCTGCCGGCGTCATTTCAGTCAGCGCTTTGGTCAGGGCCGCATAACCCTGGTTTTCCCGGTAGGCACCGATTTCCGGCGGGATCACGCCGCAGTTTTTTAAGACCAGCCGCTGCTGTTTTTGAAAAAAGGCCCTCTCTGCCTGCTGTTTATTCATCGTCTGCATGCTCCTTTATAAGCTGCTGCAGGCGTTGCAGGGTCATTTCGCCATGCAGTTCACCGTCAATTTTCAAAACCGGGGCAGCGCTGCAAACCCCCATACAGTTGGAGGTGGATAAGCTGAATTTTTCGTCGGCTGTCACCCCGCCCGGCCGCAGCGACAGCTTTTCTGCCAGATATTCCAGCAGTTCCTCCATCCCCTGCACATAACAGGCAGTGCCGCTGCAGACCTCTAAATGGCAACGGCCGGCGGCCTTGGTTTTAAACAGTGAGTAAAAGCTGACCACGCTGTAAATTTCACTAAGGGGCACATCAAGTTCATAGGCCATGTGCACCAAAATTTCGCGGGGCAGGTAACCGTACATTTCCTGGGCCTCCTGCAGAGCCTTAATTAAAACGCCCTCCCGCCCTTTATACTGCTGCAGCACGGCATCCAGTTCAGGATATTTATTTTTCGTTTTTTCACGCAGTTGTGCCGCTGTCTTTTTCAAAAGTTAAGCCCCCCTACAGCTGCCGGCACAGTGGCCCGTACAAATAAAAAAGGCCGGCAGCATACAGTTAAAGTTTGCCTCTCCGGCGCCAAAAAATACATGCACAGACACACGCGATAAACAACCACTTTCAATTTTAAAAACCTTCCAAAACTGTTCACGCCCCCAAGACCTTTGCCGGACCGCCCCAACCGCCCCAAAAATAATAATTTGACACCCTTATTCATATACTTTTGGTACAGCTGTTTAAATTTTGTTTAATCAAAAATAACAGCACACCTTTTTCCCCTCCCGCAATAAATTTTTTTAGGGCAATTTATTATTTGGCTATTTCACGGGGAAGCAGGATATTTATTCGTTTTGCTTTATAAGGTTCCTGCCCAGGCCCCTAACTGAAACAGCAGAAAATTGCCTGCCAGCATTTGCAAAACTGCCTGCGTAATGCAAAGTTTTATATTTTTAAAGGATATTTCATTTGCAGAGACTTAAGGAGGTATTTAAATGCGTTTGAGTACAAATTTTCTGACACGGACGGCGCTTTTTTTAGCGCTGACGCTGGCCGTGCAAGGGCTGCGCCTGCCAACCTTTTTTACAGGCCCTGCAGTCAACCTGTTTCTGGCGCTGGCGGCAATCTGGATTGGGATGGGCAGCGGGGTTATTATCGGGCTGTTGACGCCCTGGGCCGCCCTGCTCTTGGGCATCCTGCCTGCCCCTTTGGCGCCGGCTATCCCCTTTATCATGGCCGGCAACGCAGTCTATGCCCTTTCAATAGGCCTGTTAAACCGTGTTCTTCCGGTCAAAGCCGGAGGGTTTGTGGGGGTGGCTGTGGGCTCTGCCGTCAAATTTTTCGTCATTGCCGGTGCAGCGACTTATATTTTAACGTTGCCCCCGCCTGTTACAGGGGCCTTGCTTTTACCCCAATTCTACAATGCCCTGCTGGGCGGCATACCGGCCGTTTTAATCAGCTACGCACTACCCCAAAGGGTAAAAGAAAACCCTGTACAGTAAGGACAGGATCTTAGCTTGTAAACATTTTTGTTTTTTTAATCAGGGTAGCCAGCTGAACGCCTAATATTTGGCAATGTATGCAAACCGGTAACTTGAACTTTAAAGGTGCAATAAATCTCCTTAAATTTTATTTTGAAAATCCAATCACAAAAACAGCATTAACAATGCTGTTTTTATAACTAAATTGGCGGAGAGAGTGGGATTCGAACCCACGAGACGGGGCTACCGCCTACACGATTTCGAGTCGTGCGCCTTCAACCGAACTCGGCCATCTCTCCGGATTATTTTGTAAAAATATTATATAACAGGGGCAGGCGTTTGTAAAGGACGCCGCCAGGGCCCACTGTACCAATGCCTGTCTGGCAGATAACCGGGGACCGGCTAATTCTAGTCAGGTTCTAATTCAAATATTTTATTGGGG
>JBMNNQ010000129.1:0-3479 GCA_050942615.1 Dethiobacteria bacterium
TTTTCCGGTTTACACCGTTAAAAGTATGCTGTGGCAAGATACCTGGCAACCTGAAGGGAGCTCCATGTACCGGCAGGAGCTAAAAAAGGTGGTACCGCGGGAAATTACCTCTCGTCCTTTTTTGGAGGGAGGTTTTTCTTATCTAAGGGAGGTTTAATAGATAATGATACGTGTTGGGGTTGTTGGCGCGACCGGTTATACGGGGAGCGAACTGTTAAGGTTTATATTTTCACATGGTCACATTGACCTGACTTATGTGACATCGCATTCTTTTGCGGGAAAAACCCTGCCGGAAATTCATCCCCATTACCGTGGTGTGTTGGAACATGTCTGCGCTTCATTTTCTTTGGAGGAGGCTGTCCATAAAACGGATCTGGTTTTTTGTGCGTTGCCGCACGGGGAGGCTATGGATTTGGTGCCGCTCTTGGTGGAAGCAGGGCTAAAGGTGATTGACCTCAGCGCTGACTTCCGGCTGACGGAGGCAGCCTCTTATTTGAAATGGTATAAAAAGGAACACAGTGCGCCGCAGTACTTGGGGAAGGCGGTTTATGGCTTACCGGAAATTCATAGGCAGGAAATCAAAAATGCTTCCTTTGTTGCCAACCCGGGCTGTTATCCCACCGCCGTTCTTTTGGGCCTGGCCCCCTTAGCTGAACAAGGGTTGATAGACTGGGAAACCCTGGTGGTGGATGCGAAGTCGGGGACTTCGGGGGCCGGCCGGGTACCTTCCGCGACATTGCACTTCCCCGAATGTGCAGAAAATTTCAGGGCTTACAAGGTTGCCGAACACCAGCATACAGCTGAAATGGAACAGGAATTGGGCCGGTTGGCGGGTAAAAGAGTGGCCTTTACCTTTGTGCCTCACTTATTGCCTATGATTCGGGGCATTCTCAGCACCTTTTATCTCCGGCCGACAGTTAAAATTAAAGAGGACGAAGTCCGGGAAATATACCAGGATTTTTACAGGAAGGAAAAATTTGTGCGGGTGTTGCTGGCAGGCCTCATGCCTGAAACACGGAATGTTTACGGTAGTAATTTCTGTGATATTAACTGTAAATGGGATCTGCGGACAGAGCGGCTGATTATTCTGGCGGCCCTGGACAACCTGGTAAAAGGTGCTGCCGGGCAGGCACTGCAAAATATGAACCTAATGTTGGGTTTGGAAGAAGAACAAGGTTTGCAGCTTGTGCCCTTAAGGCCCTAAACAGCAGTATACGGGAGGTAGGCTCAATGAGCTCGCATTTAAAAAAGATTCAGGGCGGGATTACTGCGGTGCGCGGTATTGAAGCCGCCGGGGTCCACTGTGGCTTGAAAAAAAACGGGGAAAAAGATTTGGCTTTGCTTTACAGCCGGGAACCGGCTGCAGCAGCCGGGGTATTTACAACCAATAAATTCAAGGCGGCCCCTTTGTACGTTACACAACAACATCTAATCCACCCCGCCAGGGCGATCGTGATCAACAGCGGCCTGGCCAATGCCTGCACCGGGGAACAGGGGGTGGCCGCCGCCTTGCGCACCACAGAACTGGCTGCTGAGGAATTGGGTATCCGCAAGGAAGAGGTTTTAGTTGCTTCTACCGGGGTCATCGGTGCTTATTTGCCTCTGGATAAAATTGCCCGGGGAATTAACCTGGCAGTACAAAACCTGTCTTCTCAGGGCGGAACGGAAGCAGCGCGGGCGATCATGACTACCGATACCAAAATTAAGGAAAACGCTTACCGGGTGGCAACAGGTGCAGAATCTTTTACCCTGGGGGGGATGGCCAAGGGTGCCGGGATGATTTGCCCGGAAATGGCGACCATGCTGGCTTTCTTGACTACGGACGCCCAAATGGAACAGGCAGCCCTGCAAAAGGCGCTGAAAAAGGCTGTGGCCGGTTCTTTCAATCTGATTACAGTTGACGGGGATACTTCGACCAACGATATGGTTATCCTGCTGGCCAATGGGGCTGCCGGGCTGAAAATTGAAGAAGGGGGCCCCCTTTGGGATAACTTTAACAGGGTATTGCTGCAGGTTTGCCGGGAGCTGGCTTATGCAATTGTTGCTGACGGGGAAGGGGCCACCAAGGTAATCAAACTAAAGGTGAAGGGCGCTCCTGACAGGGAGGCGGCCCGCAAGCTGGCCCGGGCAGTGCTCAATTCCCCACTGGTGAAAACTGCCTTTTTTGGTGAAGATGCCAACTGGGGGCGGATTGTAGCGGCTCTGGGCTATACAGATGTTCCTTTTGATCCCGGGCGGGTGGATGTTTTTTTCGGCTCGCTCCAGGTTGTAGCCGGCGGCCAGGGGCTGCTTTTTGATGAGCTGCAGGCTAAAAAAATATTAGCACAGGCAGAGGTCCCTGTTTTGGTGGATCTGCACCGGGGTACAGCAGAGGTTACCGCCTGGGGGTGTGATCTTAGCTATGAATATGTGAAAATTAACAGTGCTTACAGGAGCTGAGGGAGGAATTTTTTATGGAAAAGTCTGTTGAAACCTTTATCGCCAAAGCAGAAGTTTTAATCGAAGCCTTACCCTATATCCGCAATTTTGCCGGCAAAACTTTTGTCATCAAGTACGGTGGTCAGGCGATGATCAGCGCTGCAATGAAAAACCTGGTGGCCCAGGATCTTGTTTTGTTAAAATATATCGGCATTAACCCGATCCTAGTACACGGCGGGGGTAAGGAAATTACAATTTTAATGGAAAAGTTGGGCAAGGAGGCTAACTTTTTCAACGGCCTGCGGATTACTGACCAGGAAACGATGGAACTGGTGGAAATGGTTTTAGTGGGCAAAGTCAATAAGGAAATTGTCGGCCTTTTGAACAGACATGGCGGCAATGCTGTGGGGTTAAGCGGTAAGGACAGCAGTCTTTTGGCCTGCCGCAAAAAGTCGCCGCTGCAGGTTGATGTGGATGGCAAGGAAGAGACGATCGATTTGGGTTATGTGGGCGATATAGTGAAAATAAACCCCGCCGTGATTCAGACCCTGAGCAAAAACGGTTATATTCCGGTAATCTCTTCGGTCGGCGTAGGGACGGAGGGGGAAAGCTTGAATATCAATGCGGATCATGTGGCCGGGGAGCTGGCTGCCGCCCTACAGGCAGAAAAGTTAATTGTGCTTACCGATGTGGAAGGTATTTTTGGGCAGGAAGGGCAGCCGGATACGCTGATTTCAACGTTGAGCCGGCGCAGGGCACAGGAAATGATCTTCTCCGGCAAAATATCAGCAGGGATGATTCCCAAAGTAGAGGCCTGTATCCGGGCATTAAACAACGATGTGGCCCGCACCCATATTATTGACGGCCGTCTCAGCCACTCCATTCTGCTGGAAATCTTTACAGATAAGGGGATCGGGACAATGGTGGTCTAGGCGTTGCAAGGGCAGTGCAGGTTAAACAGCAGCGTGGCCCGCTGTTTTGCAGGGCAGCCCGGGTGAGAACTATTATTAAAGGGGCTACGGATGGGCTGTACCGGCTAAGGTGGAATGTGGCAGGTTCAG
>JBMNNQ010000130.1:0-3471 GCA_050942615.1 Dethiobacteria bacterium
GTTATGGTGAAGTTAGGGAACAGGGGGAGCTGTTCGTGCAAAAAGATATTCTTTTGCCGGCTGCGTCCCAGGAAATTGAAATAAAATATCATTTACAAAACAATAACGAACAAGGCCGGCCGCTGTCTTTCCGGTTTGGCGTGGAGTTTAACCTGGCTTTCCTGGCGGGCTACGCCCCGGATCGCTACTATCATATTCCCGGACGTCAACTGGAACAACCCTTTTTAGCCAGCAAAGGCGTTGAAGAAGAGGTGGAGGAGCTCTGTATCACTGATGAATGGAGAAAACTGCATGTGGCCCTGCGTTTTTCCCGCCCGGTCAGACTTTGGCGTTTTCCGGTCGAAACGGTGTCGCAGTCAGAGGATGGTCTGGAGCGCGTTTACCAGCAGTCTGTGCTGGTACCTAATCTGGACCTGACCTTAGGGCCGCAGGAAAGTGCAGAGCTGGACATTAAACTGGCCATTAATTCCGGAGGAGGGTTTTAGAGCTTTGTCCAAGAAGATCCTTTATGTTGCTATCGTTTGGAACCAGCACCAGCCCTTTTACCTGGACGCCGAACGGGAAGAATTTATTATGCCCTGGGTCAGGCTGCATGCCGCCAAGGACTATGAACATATGGCCACCATCCTGGAAAATTATCCAGAGGTTAAGGCGACCTTTAGTCTCAGTCCTTCTTTGTTGGAACAGCTCCAGGTCTATCTGCAGCATGGGGCACTGGATTATTATTTGCAGGTTATGAAAGAGGCCCGGGACTTAACTGAGGCAGAAAAATGTTTCTTATTACAACATTATTTTGACATTCAGTGGGAAAAAGTAATCTTCCGTTATCCTTTTTATCGACAGCTTTTGGAAAGACAGGGTATGGTTACAGAACCCGGAGCAGTGCAGGAAGCGCTTTCCAAATTTGTCACCCAGGATTATTTGGATCTGCAGGTCTGGTTTAACCTGGTTTGGATGGATCCGGAACTGCGTGCAAGGGATCCTTTTTTGAGCATGTTGGTAAAGAAAGGCCGTAACTTTAGCGAGGAAGAAAAAAATGAACTGATGCGACGGCAATTGGAGGTTCTGGCCAAGGTTATTCCTACGCATCGCCGGCTGCAGGAAGAAGGGCAAATTGAGGTCATCACAACAGCTTATTATCACCCGATTTTGCCGTTATTGATCGACAGCCACACCGCTTTGCGGCCCAGCCCGGGGTTGGCCCTGCCAAGGCGTTTCCGGTTTGCAGAAGATGCCCGGAAACAGGTAAAAATGGCTGTTGATCAATATAATCATCTATTTGGACAGCAGCCGCGGGGTTTCTGGCCGCCAGAACAAGCTATCAGCCCGGAAACGGTTTCCATGCTTGTCGAGGAAGGCTTACAATGGACAATTTCAGATGAAAGGATTCTGTGTAAATCCATGCATGTGGAAATATACAGGGACGGCTACGGTCATGTTCTAAATCCAGAGGTGCTTTACAGGCCCTATCTGGTTAGCACTGCTGGG
The DNA here is from genome assembly GCA_050942615.1 of Dethiobacteria bacterium. GTDB lineage: Bacteria > Bacillota > Dethiobacteria > DTU022 > UBA8154 > JAAZMI01. Next base: position 1,489 of record JBMNNQ010000130.1, read on the forward strand.
GTGGAACTGCCGATCATTTTTCGTGACCACCAGCTTTCAGATCGGATTGGTTTTATCTACCAGCATACGTCCGGCCGTGAGGCTGCTGCAGATCTGATCCACCGTTTGCATAAAGTCAGGGAAAATTTGGGTGAAAACCCTGATAACTTTTTGGTAACTTTGGCGTTGGACGGCGAAAATGCCTGGGAATGGTACCCGGAGGATAAAACGGAATTTTTACATCACTTTTATCAAGAGCTTGCTGCTGATCCATACCTGAAGGCAGTGACGGTGAGTGAATTCTTACGGGAAAACCCCCCTAAAAGGCTGATCACACATCTGGCTACAGGATCCTGGGTGGACCGCAGTCTAACCCGCTGGATTGGAACACATAATAAAAACACACTTTGGAATTATTTGCTGGAGGCCAGGGAAGCAGTGCAAAAAGAAGAAGAAAGGGGCCAAGTACCCCCGGAACGGCTTAAAAAAGCTTTACTGAATATTTACAAGGCCGAGGGTAGCGATTATACTTGGTGGGTAGACAGTATGCCTTATTATTTAACAGCCCCTTTTGAGGCGCTTTACCGCAGGCATTTGATAAGGGTATATGAGGAATTGGGCCTGCCGGTGCCTGAATATCTTTATAAGCCGGTTATCAAACCGGGCCCGGGTGAAAAAAAATGGCAGGAAGATCCCTTAGCCGGACCGGTCTGTATTGTTCCCGGCTGGAAACGTGATTAAAAAAACAAAATCATCACCAAGGGGGAATACAGGTAGATGCACTATGTCCAGGCCATGGGCAGGATTAAACGGGGCCTGCTTTACCCTTTTTATCTTTTCAGTGGTCCTGAAAAATTTTTGCAAGAAAAAATGCTGCAAGAAATATATTCTAGCTTGCAGCAAAAAGGAAAAACATTTTTTTTGGAAAAGTTGCAGGGAACTGAATTCAGCTTGCCGGAACTAATGCAAAACATCCGGCAAACAACAATTTTTAGCGGTGGCCGGTTACTGTGGATCGAGGAGCCGCCCTATTTTACAACTCCAAAAAGAACTGTGCAGGCAGGCAATAAAAAAAAGCCTGCCCGGAAGGACAAGCCTGCTGGTGAAACAGAGCTGCTAACATTTTTGCAGCAAAAAGAGGCTTCTGATTTGGTTATAATCGTGACTGTTCAGAATGTGGATCGACGTCGAAAATTAGTAAAAACAATAGAGGCGGAGGGGCGGTTGGTAGAATTCCCCTTGCTAAGGGGAGCTGCTTTAAAAAAATGGATCAGAGACGAACTGTCCCTGGAAAAAAAGCAGATTGAAGCGGAAGCTTTGCAGGAGCTTTTGGAAAGAGTGGGTGAAAACCTGCAACTTTTACAAGGGGAACTGGACAAGATTGTAACCTACTTGGGTAAGGAAAAAACTGTGAGCCGGGCGCTGATCGAAAAACTGGTTTCTGAAAGCAGCCGGGGCAATATCTTTCATTTAGTTGAAGCCGTGAGCAGGCAGGATGTAGAAGGGGCTTTAGACCATCTTCATAAAATGCGCCTGCAAAATGAACCGCCCCTTGTGATCCTGGCCATGATTGCCCGCCAGTTCCGCCTGTTATATCAGTATCTGATTTTTCAGGAAAAAAACCTGCAGGTGCGTGAAATAGCCTCTGTTTTAAAAACACCGCCTTTTGTTGTTAACAAGCTGGCGGGCCAGGCCCAAAGTTACCAGACAGAAACACTTGCCCGCATAATTGCTACCATTAAGGAATATGATTTAGGAATAAAAACCGGCCGCTTTGAGGCCCATGCAGCACTAGAAAAGCTGATCTTGCAACTGACGACAGCACAGGGAAAAAATTAGACAACGGATCCGGTAAAAACACTTCTTAACCTGCCAGTTGGTTTAATTTGCGGGCCAGGCGTGATTTTTTTCTGGAACCGTTATTTTTATGAAGTACACCCTTGGAAACGGCCTGGTCTATAACCTTGCCGGCTAAGGCGTAAGCGGCACGTGCTTTTTGGGCAT
>JBMNNQ010000131.1:0-3426 GCA_050942615.1 Dethiobacteria bacterium
TTAATCGGCTTGCTGGGGATGGATGCTTCAGAAATGACCGTTACGGTGGTTTCCCCCAAGTCGATGGACTTGGCGATCTGGGTTTCCATGCTCCTTTGGGCCAAGGTTTCGGCGGCTTGTTTCAGGCGGTCCACTTCCCGCTGCAGCTTGTCCTGCTGCAGGCGTTTGCCGGCAAGCTGGGCCTGCAGGGCGTCTAATTCTGTTTTCAGGTGGCCGACTAATACCTCCAAGCCGGTGATCTGCCCTTCTTTTTCGGCCAGGGCTGCTCGCCGGACTGCCAATTCTTGGGCCAAGGAAACATAGAGCGGGTTAATTTCTTCGGTATGGCCGAAATGGGGGGCGTTAGCGGTGGTTTCATCCCATTTTTCGATAATCAGCGTTTGGGGAGTGGCTGCCAGTTCTTGTTCCAGCCGGGCCACCCCGGAGCTGTATTGCTGCTGCTCCACGTAGGCCGCCTGCAGCTGGGTGCTGAGCTGGGCCTGGCTTGTGGCTTTTTGTTGAAATTCGGTTTCCAGCACGGTTACCCCGCCGGGTTGGCTTTGGAATTGTTTTAGTTCATCTTCAGCTTTTTGCAGGTCTTCGTCGGTTTCGGCCCGCTGCTTTTCCAGGAAGACCACGGAACGGCTGAGCTGATCCTGGTTTTTTTCGTTCATCAGCCGCTGGTATTGTGCTGTCAGGCTGTTGGCAATGCGGCCGGCCAGCAGGGGGTCTGTATTGTTTACCTTGATGTTGATTAGGTTGGAATCCTTAACCATTTCGGCCTCGATCTGGCCCGCCAAGGCCCCGGCGCTACAGGACAGATCTATATCTTCAATGATGCGGTTCATCAGTGCTTCGCTTTTTAGCTGGCCTAAGTAGGTGCTCATGGTGAGGACCGGCACGGGAGAACCCACCCCGACCACATCGTCCAACTGATTGCCGGAAGCATGGGGAGCCACCTGCAGCTTTTCGGTGGCTTTGTTGACCATCAGCAGGGTGCGGGCCTGGTAGACAGGCTGCAGCACCCAGGTGTTTACCGCTGCGGCACAGACGACAGTGAGCAGGGTCATGACGATGATCATGCGCATCCATTTCAGGAAAACGCGGATGAGTTCGCGCAGGTCGATTTCCATTTCTTCGCCGTTGGCCGGGTAATTGTTATTGTTATTATTTTCTTCGTTCACGGACGCCTTTACCCCTTTTCTTTTGCAGTGCTGGTGCTTATGCTGCGGTGATACTAGCGGGAAAACAGCCGGCACAGCCGGGCTAAAAAGCCGGGCGCCTGTTCATGGACTACAGGTTCTACGGCCTGGCCGGCGATGATCCGGCGGGGATTTGTGGAAAGGACGGTGCGGGCCAAGGCCGCACCCCAACGGGTTTCAATTTCCTGCGCTGCTGCGGCGAGCGCAGGGGGGCGCTTGTCGATGGAATGAGCATCGGAAGCCACCGCTTGGGCAGCACCGCTGCTGAGCATTTTTTGGGCGGCGCGTTTGGCCGCCGGGCCGAAATGCCCCCCCAGGCTGCCGGCGGTCACCTGCGATAGGATGCCGCGCTGCGCCAGGCTGACCAACCTTTGCGGGCAGCGGACCAGCTCTGTATTGCGCTCGGGATGAGCGATGATCGGCGTGACCCCCTGCAGCTGGATTTCGTAAAGCAGTTGCTCTGCATAGCCGGGCATCAAAGCGGAGGGCAGCTCCACCAGCAGGTAGCGCCCGGTATCGTTGATGGTGAGCAACCGGCCGGCCTGCAGGTGCCGGGGGAGATCGGGTTCAAGCCGGTATTCGGCCCCCGGTAAGATCTGCAGGGCTATATTTTCGGCAGCCAGGCTGTTGTTCAGCCGGGCCACGGCGGCCCTGATCTGCCGGGGTGTATTGTCATAGAGCCCGCGGATGACATGCGGGGTGGCCACCATAGTGCCGGTGCCCTCTGCGGCAGCTATGGCCGCCATCTGTAGGGCCTCTGCCGTGGAGGCCGCTCCGTCATCAAGGCCGGGCAAGATATGGGCATGGATATCAATCAAGGCTACAGTGCCGCTTTTGTGGTATCGCTCTGCCCGTAGTGCCCATAATAGTAGTAGTAATTATATTGATAGTCAGGGCTGTCCATTTTCACCATGTTGAGCACCACACCCAACAGGTGGGCACCGGCCCGGGTTAATTGGTTGCGAGCCTGTACGGCCATGTTGCTGCGTGTAGACCCGGCCCGGAGCGTTAAGATAGCCCCTTCCAACTGACCGGCTAAGATTAGGGCATCGGTCACGGCTAAAACCGGCGGCGTGTCGACTAAGACATAATCATATTCTTCCCGCAGAGAGGCCCAAAAGGCACCGGTGCGGGGTGCGCTGAGGATCTCTGCCGGGTTGGGCGGCATGGGCCCGCTGGTCAACAGCGACAGGTTGTTTGTTAAACAGGCCTGGACAACATCTTCCACGGCGGCCTGGCCCAACAGGCAGTTGGTGAGCCCTTGCCGGTTGGACAGGTTAAAAATGCGGTGCTGCACCGGCTTGCGCAGGTCGCAGTCCACCAGGATTACATTATTACCTGCCTGCGCCAGGGCTATCGCCAGGTTGGAAACAACGGTGGACTTGCCTTCCAAGGGGCCGGGGCTGCTAACCATGATAGTCCGGCATTCCTCGGGGCCGCAGGCAAAGCCCAGGTTGGTGCGCAAGGTGCGAAAGGCCTCGGCCGGCGGTGACTGGGGATGTGTTTGGGTCACTAAATCGAAGCGGCGGACCCGTCCGTGTTTTTTGTGTTTGAAAAGTGCCATGCGGGAACCTCCTCCCTGTTTTCCGGGGATGTCCCGGGGGTTAGCCGGCGTCCGGGGCAAGGAAACGCAGCTCTTTACCATATTTGGCGCCTATTTCCCGCAGGGTGTCGATCTCCTGCGGGGTCAGGGTGTCTAATATAATTTCGCGGATGCGCTGCAGCTCTTCTTTGGTGCAGTTGCCCCGGGTGCCCACCCGGTAAAGGTACTCGATCTCTTCTCTATTGAATTTGCGCAGGATAATCAGCCCGGCCTTGAGCAGATCTTTTTTAGCCGGCGGCCGGTTAAGCTTGTCCTGCACAGCCTTATTGAAATCGTACCGGGACCAGAGTTTGGCCGTCCCATCGTCGCCAAGCGCCGTTCCCGGCGGGGAATCTGCCGGTAACGGTGTGCCCGGGGTGCCTTCCGGCAGCGGGGCGGCGTCTTCCGGCATTAAGTTTAAGAACAGGCCGGCATTGGACATGGCGGCAGCAAGAATGTTTAGCTGGTGGTTGATGTAGAGCCCGCCGCAGATGAGCGCTGTCAGCAGGGCGCCGACAATGATGAATTTTTTTTCTATTTTTTTCAGCCCGCTGCACCCCCAGGGCCTGCCGGCCGCCTGCAGGCGCCGCCAGGAATTGGCTATAGTTGAAGATACCATAATATATATTCGCTTACAAATCGTTTATTCCTGCCATTTTTACC
>JBMNNQ010000132.1:0-3421 GCA_050942615.1 Dethiobacteria bacterium
TACCCCCTGACGGGCTGTTTCTTCTCCAAAAATTACAAAACGGCTGTGGGCACAGAATATAAACCGCGGCGAAAAAGTGGCGAAATTACACATAGCCTCCAGCATGTTCCGGCCGCTGCTGCTGGCCAACCAGAAGGGTCTCTCCGGGGGGGCGGAACCTTCACCTGTTTGGCCGGCCACAGCAAAGGGTTTGACGATGACTGCCGAGGCCAGGATATCACCGTTTTCTTCCCGGTCAACACCCCAGGCAGTAAGGATAGCCAGATCTTCTATTTCGGTTTTGTCCCAACAACCGCTGCCGCTTAATAGGATAAACACCAGGATAAAGGCCAGGATCAAAACAATTTCCGCCGGCCTTCTTTTCCCCCTCCGATCATTCCCTCCGGGGTGCGTGCCCTTTGTGATATTTTTTGGTTTATCCCTGTTTTCAGGGCAAAGGCGCAACAATATCTTCAGCCTGCCCCTTAACCATAAATCCGGCCTGTATATGAACAATGGCAATAGCTTCACCCCTGGTTTTAATTTTCAGTTGCGCGCAGGGCATTTTCTTTTTTCCCCCGCAGCAGGGCTAAGGCACTTAACAGTAAAATTATCCCGACTTCAATAGTTACAGAGTAGACGCCCCAAACCTGGGGTGTATAAAAGCTGACAGCGGCAGCAAAATTATCATAAGACAGGACAGCTAAAACAATGGTAATAATACCAAGGGGATAAGCAAGTTCCCGGTAGCCCTTCAGGTTGAAAATCTGGGCCGGGCCCAGCATCCCGATCCACATGAAAAAGGCAGCTTTGATTAGGGCCACGATTGTCCAGACGGCTAAAACAATGACTTCAATGCGTTCCAGGAAGTTGCCAATGCTGATCATCCGGGCCAACTGAAAGGGCGGCAAGGTAAGGTTTTGCGCGGTCTGGTTAAAAACGGCAATGATAATTATTGTAAAGAGCAGGATAATCGTCCCACTGGTCAGGATGGTGAAGAACAGCGTACGCCCGGCCTTTTGTGGTTCGGAAAGGTAAGGGATCACCATATTGGCAGCGACAAATTCACTTAACAGCCCCAGGGGAATTAAAACTGCCGGCAATAAAGGAAGAACCCCCTTGGCTAAAACTGGCTGCAGGTATTCAAAATGGGCAAAATTCAGCGGTAAAAAAAGCGTCAGCAAGACAGAAAAAAGGACCAGTACAAAACTGCTTTCTGCCAGGCGGCCAATGACCTCAATTCCATGGCGGGCTGTGGTTGCCGCTAATACCACCAAAACAATGATCAGCACAATGGGTGGGGTTTGTGGCAACACGCTAAGGTTAAAACCTACGGCTGTTTCCCGCACAACTAGCGAGGCGACATGTATAAAGAACCAGATATAGAGTAAACCGGCCAGAAAACCAAGCGGTTTCCCCAGGAGTTCGGGGCTGTATTGGATCAGGGTTTGCCGGGGAAAGCGTTTTCCCAGCCAGGCAGCCAACAGGCCCAGCGGTAAGGCAGCTATGATTGCCAACAGGATGGTAAACCAGCTATCGCGGCCGGCAATAGCCACTGTCAGGCTGGGCAGGATCGATGTAGTGGTTTCCAGGTTTGAAAGAACCAAAAGGGTATATAGCTGCTGGGGGCTAATCTTGCCGCCTTCAAGGGGTTTCAAGTGTCATCCCCTCCTTTATTATCTGCTTCACTTTTTTCCCGGTATTGCGGCGGTTTCGGTTTTAAACCTTCTGCCTGGCGCACCCTATCCTGGGGAACCACCAACCGCGGGCGAGTACGCATGGCCCAGAAGGGCACCCTGACGAAGGTGTCCTTTAAGTCGGAAAGCATGATCGGCCCCAGCGGTTTAAGGTAGGGAAATCCAAAGGAACGCAGCGATACCAGATGCAGAAAAATAGTATAGATTCCAGCCAGGATGCCAAAGAACCCCAGGGTGGAGGCCAGTATCAGCAGCACAAAGCGCAATAAACGCATGGTGATCGCCAGGCTGAAAACAGGCGTGGCGAAAGAGGCGACTGCTGTCAGGGCTACGATAATCAACATAAACTGTGAGACAAGGCCGGCCTGCACGGCCGCCTGACCGATGATAATTACACCGACAATAGACACGGCCTGGCCGACAACCCGGGGCAGCCGCAGGCCGGCCTCGCGCAAAATTTCAAAGACCAGTTCCAAAAGAAAGGCTTCCACAAAAGTTGGAAAGGGAATCCCCTCACGCTGGCTGGCGATACTAAGGATTAGCTCTGTGGGCAACATTTCCTGGTGGAAAGTGATGATTGCTACATAAACCGAGGGGAGAACTAAAGAAATAGTGATGGCCACATAACGGATCAGGCGGATGAAGGAACCTATAAAATAACGTTCGTAATAATCTTCCGGTGTACTTAAAAATTCCGGCAGGAAAGAGGGGACCAACAAAACAAAGGGTGTGCCATCTGTAAAAATGGCCACTTTCCCTTCCAGCAAGCTGGCTGCAACCCGATCGGGACGCTCGCTGCGCAACAGTTGGGGAAAGGGGGATAAAGGTTCATCTTCAATAAATTCTTCCAAATAGCCGCTTTCCAAAATCCCATCTATCTTAATGCGTTTTAATCTTTTTTTAACTTCCTGCAGCAGTTTGTCAGTGGCCAGGCCCTGAATATAGGCTAAAGCAATTGTTGTTTTGGTCAGTTCACCAAGTTGAAATTGTTCGATTCGCAGGCGGGAGCTTTTCAACCGCAGGCGTAGCAATGCTGTGTTGCTGCGCAGCCTTTCAGCAAAGCTGTCCCGCGGGCCTCGTACTACCGATTCGGTTGCCGGTTCTTCGATACCGCGTTCCTTCCAGCCTTCGGTACCTGTTAGCAGGGCCCGGCTGTTTTTATCAATTAGCACTGCTGTTTTGCCACTGGCCAGCCCTGTAAAGATATCTTCGTAAGTAAGGGCTTCATTAACTTCTCCTATTTGTAAGAGGGTTTTATTGGCGGTTTCAAAAAAAGTGGTGTGGGGTTTTGCCTGGGCGGAAAGCTCGGCCGGCGGTGCCAAAAGGGGGGCGATGACACCCTCGGTAACAGCTAAATTGGTGACCAGGCCGTCGATGAAAAAAATTGCTAATTTAACAGCAGGGGCAGTGGCTGTTTCAATTTCCCGTACAATCAGATCGGCGCTTTCGCCATAAGCAGCGGTGATCCGGGCAATATTGGCAGCCAAATCTATGCTTAAGTCTGTATCGGCAGCGGGGGCGGGGCCTGCAGGCGACCTGCTTTCCTGTAAAGAATTATTTTCTGTTTCATTGCCTGTTTCCAGCAGTCCCGATGGTTTTTTGCGTTTAATGAATAGGCTCCCCAAAAAGCTTTTCCAGAACAAAAAAATACCCCCAAACAAAAATGATTGCAGACAAAGTTACCATCTTTTCTAAAATAACCCAGAAAGGAACTAATTATACTGTTAGGTTGCAAATGTGTTAAA
>JBMNNQ010000133.1:0-3322 GCA_050942615.1 Dethiobacteria bacterium
ACAGGACATCGAAAAAAAGCTTAACGAAATAGGGGACGAAAACAACATCTGGGGAAAAAGAGAATATTTGAAGGAAATACTGAAAAGCTGGGTGCATTCTATTTCGCCAAAAGGATTCTTTTCCTGCGGTTTAGCGATACCTTCGCAGGAAGCAAGTGCTGAACCGTGTGTTTTCTTTGCCCCCGCCCTGATTCTGAGAAAAAGAAATGAAAGAAACCTGATCCAGGTTTTTCAGGAAATTATAAATCAACTTCAAAAAGGGCAAGAAGTGCCCATCGGTATCAGACGCCTGGTAGAAATTATTGATGATTATTCTGCTGGGACCCCTGATGGGAACCCTCTTTTAACTGAAGAAATATATTTCCCCCTGGAATCCAATTCTGAACAGCGGGAAATAATTCGTAAATTGGCCTCACGCCATGGTGTGCTCGTGCAAGGCCCCCCCGGAACCGGCAAGTCTCACACGATAGCCAATCTGGTTTGCCACCTGTTGGCAACTGGGAAAAGGGTGCTTGTTACAAGTCATGCTCCCCGTGCTTTAAAGGTTTTAAGCCGGATGATTCCCAAAGAAATAGCAGCGTTGTGCATCAGTCTATTGGGTTATGACCAGTCATCTTTACATGATCTGGAAAATTCAGTTTCAGGTATCACAGGAAAATACAATGCATGGAATTTCAATAAAAATCAACAAGCGATCAAAAACCTGGAAGAGGACCTTGCTAAAGCACGAAAAAATAAGACTTTGGTGTTAGGAAAACTTCGTTTATTAAGGGAGGAAGAAACATATTACTATAACCTTAAAAACCGCGGTTACAAGGGCACCCTGGCCTCAATAGCACAAAAAATCAAAGAAAAAGAAAAAAGCTATGACTGGCTGGGCAGTTTGGTAAAAAATGATGAAGCTCCCCCTTTTTCAACAGAAGAAGCTCTAGAAATACTGCAGATTTTAAGAAAATTGACTGGGGACAAGAAAACCGAACTGCAAAAAAAAACAGTAGAGCTTTCTCACCTGCTTGAACCGTCAAAATTTATGTCACAGGTTTTTTCAGAGTCCAAAGCCTGTAAGGGATTTAAAGAAACAGAAAGTGATCGCCGTTTTTCTTTTTACCCCTTGTTACTTGAAACGGAGCAGCACTGGAAAAAGTCAGTTTTTGATCTTTTAAAGGAGCTGGAAACACTCTGTACACATTTTTATCAGCATCCCCAGCCATGGGTTGGACGGGCGGCCTTTGAGGTGCTTTCTGGGCAAGAAAAAAAATGGAACGGGCTTTTAAATTTTACAGAAAAACAGGTGCAAAAAGTCGATCAGCTTGTTAACCAGGCAGCAGTTAATGTTCACGGTACAGACGGGCTGACCCTGGAGAACATAAAAAAAGATGCTTTTGCGCTTTTGCAGCACCTTGAAACCGGTAAAGGCTTTGGTTGGGGCCCTTTTCAGCCCGGCGTGGTCAGAAAAGGAAAATATTTACTGAGGAATATTTACGTTGATGGTCAGCTTTGTAATAATATTGGTTCTTTAAAAAAACTTATTAACTGGCTGGAAATAAATGAGGCTTTGACTGCCCTGAACAGGCATTGGGGTATTTTGGAAAAAGTAACGGGACCTTTTTCAGCACAAATTCTTCAATATAAAGACTTGGGGAATATTTTAAGTAATATTTTATTGTTACGTGAAAAAGCTGACTATCTGGCTACAGTTTTAGGGTCAGTTTCGGGGTTACCGGAACCCCCCTGGTACGATCTGGAGGCAGTGTCAGCTTTACGGGAGGCGATTGGGGCAACGTTTTACGATGAAAAACTGCAAAAGGCAACCCAACCCTTCAAAGATCAGGAAAACCTGCTGCAAAAGGTTTTGCTGCAGAAAGGTGTGCATCCGGTAGTTGAAACACTTTTACAGGCAACCAAGAAAAGAAACGTTAAAAATTACAGCGCAGCATACGAAATTTTGCGCAGTTTGGAAAACAACGCTGCAGCCCTAAGTAAAAGTGAACGGCTGCTGGGCGCGCTGCGGCTGTCCCATCCGGCGTTGGTCGAAGAAATAGTTTCTTCTTGTTTAGAACCAATTTGGGACGAAAGGCTGTCCCATTTTGAGGAGGCCTGGAACTGGGCCGGCACTAGCGGCTGGTTGAAAAAAAAGATAGATCCTGAAGTTTTTGATCATTTAGTGGCAGAACACACCTACCACCAAGCACAAATTCAGGATATCATGGTTAAGCTTGTTAAAGAAAAGGCTTGGATGCATTTTTTCGACCGTTTGGAAGAAAAACAACGCCAGCATTTAATGGCTTGGACTTATTCGATCGGCAGGATTGGCAAGGGAACGGGTAAATACACGGTGCAATACCGGCGGGAAGCGCAAAAGCATATGGAACACTGCCGCCCGGCAATACCTGTCTGGATTATGCCTATTTTCCGTGTTGCGGAAAGCATTCATCCCGGCACGGATGCTTTTGACGTGGTGATCGTTGATGAAGCCAGTCAGTCCGGCCCGGAGGCGCTCTTTCTGCATTATTTGGCCCCCAAGGTAATTGTTGTCGGTGATGATAAACAGATCAGTCCGGAACATGTCGGTGTTGAACGCGAACAGGTAAATATCCTGCGGGAAAGGCACATCCCTGATCTGCCCTTAAGTGATATGTACAACCTGGAAAATAGTTTTTTTGATCAAGCTGTAACACGTTTCGGGGGCAGGATACGTTTGCAGGAACATTTTCGTTGTATGCCGGAGATTATCCAGTTTTCCAACAATATTTGTTACAGGACAGAGCCGTTGATTCCTTTACGACAAAGGGCCGCCGGACGCCTGAAACCTGTTATGGTTACGCATGTTCCGGAGGGCTACCGCAAAGGTAAAGGGAACAGGACAGAAAATCCCCCGGAAGCAGAGGCTGTTGTAAAACAAATAATTGCATGTGTGCAAAACCCGGCTTATGATCATAAAACCATGGGTGTAATCAGCCTGCAGGGAGAACTTCAAGCCCGCAGTATTGAAAACCTTTTACTGGAACAACTGGGGCCTGAGGAAGTGGAAAAACGCCAGCTGACTTGTGGCGATGCTTATGCCTTCCAAGGTGACGAAAGAGATGTTATTTTTTTGAGTCTGGTTGCTGCCCCCGATGAAAATATTAGAATCGGTACATTGGGCGGAAAACGGGACCAGCGGCGGTTTAACGTTGCAGCCAGCCGGGCAAAAGAACAGATGTGGCTGTTTCATACAGCTGCATTAAGCGATCTGAGTCCCGCCTGCTACCGTTATAAACTGTTGGAATATTGCCTTGAACCAAAATTAGAGCCGATCACCTTTGAAGGCGATGTGCCGGAT
>JBMNNQ010000134.1:0-3266 GCA_050942615.1 Dethiobacteria bacterium
GTGGTATGCTGTCACCGGCCTTTTACCTTGCCCAGGCTGGGGCCCTGGTTTTGACCTGTTTGCCCCGCGGGCGGGCCCCTGGGGGCTAAGCTGGGTGTTTTATTTAACCATTTCTGTTGTTTCGTCTTCTGTTTCGTTTTCCGGTTCGTCTGCCGGCTGCCAGAAAGGGACAATGCGGCTTAAGATGTGGCCATCCTGATCTACAAATTGCCAGACAGCGCTTTCCAGGTCTACGGTGGCGCGGTCGACGGTAATCACGTGAAAATAATTATCTTTTGGTTCCACCAAAACCCTGACTTCCACCTCGCTGCTTCTGGGGATGACGTTCATATTGTGGATTTCACTGTTGACGGCAAAGACAGCCACCTCGGCAGCGGCGTTAAAGGGATAATCGGGCAGGGAAAGGCCCATCTCCTGGGAAACCCTGGTCCATTCGTCATAATCGGCCACTAAGCTGAAGGAAGTCGGCGCCGTCAAAGCCCCCCGTTCTGTGGTGGTAAAGACCAGGCTTTCCCGGCCGGCTTCCGGCAACCCGGCGGTCGGTTCGGCGCGGAAAAAGTTGTCGTAGACTGTGAGGCCGATGAGCAGGACCAGCAAAAACAGCAGTGGAATCAGGCGGCGCGCTTCCACAACAAAAAATTTACCCCTCTTTTTCATTAGTTTTCCCCCTTCAATGTTTCCTGCAATGATTATATGCAGAGGAAAGCCGGGGTATGACAAGGGGTACGATTTTTGAAACTAAAGGTATGACTAGGGGCATGACTTTTATGAATGGGGCATGTGACTAGGGGCATGACTTTTATAGACCCTGCTGGCATCTTTTACCGGGCCGCCACGGCGGCCCGGTTGGAGTGTACGGCCGGAATGCAGGAGCCGGAGGTGACAGGGGGCCGGTTCTCTTGGCACATCCGGTTGAGGAAGGTGACAGGGGGCCGGTTCCCTTGGCACATCCGATTTGCAACAGCGGTTGCCAAAAACAAGCAGCCCGGGCAGGGGTTTTTGTTATTCTGCAAAACAGCCCAACAGGTGACCGGGGCAGCTTTTTACCATGCGCACCGTGCCGATTTTGCCCCGCCAATGGCCGGGGGGCAGGGCGGCGTGGACCCGCAGGTAATTGGAGGTCAGGCCTGCGTAGTAGCTGCGGTCCGCCTGCTTTGTTTCAGCCTTGGCCCTTAGCTGCCGGACAGCAGCCCGGCGGTCGGCCCCGGTCAGCTCATTTTCAAAGAGGACGGGCAGCCGGCGCCCGGTAAACCCTGCCTGGAAGGCGGCGGCCTGTGTTTTTCCCAAAGAGAGCAGCGCCTGGCTTCTCTGTTCTTTTGCCGGCGGGGAAACCTGGGGGGCTATCGCCGCGGCCTTGGTGTCCGGGCGGGGCGAATACCGGAAGACGTGCAGGCGGCTGAAAGCGCATTCCCGCACAAAGTCGATACTGTTTTGAAAATGGGCCGCTTCTTCTCCGGGAAACCCGACCATAATGTCGGTGCTCACTGCCAAATCGGGCAGCGCCTGCCGCAGCCTTTTTAAGAGAGCGGCGTAGAAGGCGGTGTCATAGGGGCGCCCCATCTGCTTTAAAATTGTATCGTCGCCGCTCTGCAGAGGGATATGCAGGTGGCGGCAAATTTTTTCCCGGGACTGCAGCACGGCGATCAGTTCCTCTGTGCAGTCCGTCGGTTCAATCGAGCTGAGGCGGATTCTGACCAAACCCGGCACCTGGGCAGCTTCTTGTAAAAAGGCCGCCAAATTTAGCGGCGGGTCAAGATCCACCCCGTAGAGCCCCAGGTGAATGCCCGTGAACACCACTTCCTTGAAGCCTGCGGCGCTGATTTCCTGCAGGTATTGCAGGCCTTTAGGCAGCGGCAGGCTGCGCAGCGGCCCCCGGGCATAGGGGATAATGCAATAGCTGCAATATTGGTTGCAGCCGTCCTGTATTTTTAAAAAGGCCCTGGCCCGGCTCTGTTCCGGTAAAAAGGGCATCTCTTCAAAAGCAGCTTTGGGGCCGTAGGGTTTCACCAGGGTAGCGGCAACGTCTTCCCCGGCTAATTTTCTTTTGACCTGCTGCGGTAAGGAAAGGCGCCCGGCGGTGCCGGCCAGCAAATCTGCCGCGGGCAGGGCGGCGCCAGCGTTAGGGTTAACCTGCGTATAACAGCCGATGGCCGCCACCAGCGCCCCGGGGTGGCGTCTTTTAGCCCGGCGCACCATCTGCCGTGATTTGCGATCTGCCTGGTGGGTAACGGTGCAGGTGTTGACCACATAAACATCCGCCGGTTCTTTGAAATCAACAATTTCAAAGCCCTCCCGGCGGAATTCTTCTTTCAGGGCCTCGGTATCATAGTAATTTACCTTACACCCCAAAGTGTAGAAAGCTGCTTTTAAGGACAATAAAAAACACACTCCTGTAGTAGATTGCCAAACGTAAAGATGCGCGTGTGCCAGGAGAACCGGCCCCTTGACACCTGTCTCACTGGATCCCGGTGCCCCAAGACCTCCTGTTCGAATGTGCCAGGAGAACCGGCCCCTTGACACCTGCACCGGCCCCTCCCTCCCCTCCCTTGTCACCCCTGCCTCACTTGCTGCCCGAATCGGGGTGCTTGGGGGCTAGGGATTCCAGTCGCCCCAGAGGTACATGAGCAGGGCTAGGGCGGCTAGGGGGGCTGTTTCTGCTCTGAGGATGCGGGGGCCCAGGGTGAAGGGGTAAAGCCCGGGGAGTGCTTTGAGTTTTTCTATTTCCCGGGGGGAGATGCCTCCCTCGGGGCCGGTAAAAAGGGCTGCTGTGCGGGGGGGCGCCGGCAGTTTGGCGATGAGCTGCCCCAGGCCTTGGTCTGTTTCTTCTTCGTAGGGGACCAGCACTAATTTTTCGGCGTGCAGCAGGTCCAGCATTGCTGTAAAACTGAGCGGTTTTGAAACCTGGGGGACGGCGCTGCGGCGGCACTGGGCGGCTGCCGACCGGGCTACGTTTTGCCAGCGCCGGGCCCGGTCCTCTCCCTTGTCCCCTTTTAGGCGGACGACGGTCCTTTCTGTTAAAACAGGCACAATCTGATGGACGCCTAATTCAACAGACTGGCGGACGATCTGATCCATTTTTTCGCCTTTGGCCAGGCCTGTAAACAAGGTAACTTTTAACGGGGGTTCGGCATTTTTTTTGAGTTCAGATAAGAGCCGGGCTGTTGCTGACCGGGGGCTGTGGGAAAGCAGGCGGGCTGCAAAGGCCCGGCCCCGACCGTCGGCCAGAACCAGTTGGTCGCCCGGCCGGAGGCGTGCGGCCTTAAGGT
>JBMNNQ010000135.1:0-3260 GCA_050942615.1 Dethiobacteria bacterium
ACCATTGCCATGCTAAAACACTGCCCTTCGTAAACATTTAAAAGCGGGACAAATACTGGACCGTTGAAAGGATGTGAATGGTTGGCTTGCAGCGTACAAAATTTTTAGTCCTGAGCAGTCTTTTTGCAGCGATCACCGCCTTATTGGCCCAAGTTTCCTTCCCCCTGCCCTTTAGCCCCATCCCCCTGACCGGGCAAACCTTTGCTGTTTTCCTGACCGGTGCACTGTTGGGAAAATGTTGGGGCGCCGTAGCGCTGTTTATCTATATTTTGTTGGGTGCTGCCGGCCTGCCTGTCTTTCATAATGCCCAGGGAGGGCTGCAGATCATTTTAGGACCAACCGGAGGCTTTCTTTGGGGGTTTATACTTGGCACTTATTTTATGGGCAAATTTGTGGAAAACAGGGATTCCTACCCGGCCCTGCTGGGGGGCATGTTTATTTGCCTGTTAACTTGTTACACTTTGGGTACACTGCAACTTGTTTATATCACCGGTTTGCATCTGCAACAAGCGTTGCTGCTGGGCGTCCTGCCTTTTATACCCCTGGATTTGGTTAAATTATTTGCCGCTGCCCAACTGAGTTTTGTTGTGAAACGCCGGCTGGCCAGGGCCGGACTGCTGCCGGCCACCGCACGAAAATAGCCCATACCGTCACCATTAAAAAAACCGCACCGGATATGGCCACGGTGCCATAGGGACAAATCTACCCCTGTTTTTGCTGCGCATAATAGAAATAATACACCACACAACAACTATACCTATTCCATTAGCAGCGAAAACTTTGTAATCCCATATTTCCCAATATTCCAGTAGGGGCGGGGTTCCAACCCCGTCCGTTTCGGATTATTACATTGGCAGGGATGGGGTTCCGTGCCCGCCCACTCTGCTGTGCATCAGCCAACCTTATACCCAGCCCCAAAAACCTCATTTATGCACAGTTAACAATGCAATGGGGACGGTTCCTGTTGCATTTCATTCTGTAATGCAACAGGAACCGTCCCCATTGCATCAGGAACCGTCCCCATTGCATTGTTGCATTTGGTCCCCATTGCATTTAAAAAAACCGCACCGGATATCGGTGCGGTTTTTACTGTCATTAGCAACTTACCCGTAAAACCTCATCGTCTTTTTTATTATTATTTTTTTCAGGCCGGTTATTTGCCGGCTGTTCTTCCTTGAGCAAAGCTTTTTCAAACACCTGGTCCATGTGTTCCACAAGCACAAATTCTATGCGCCGGCGCACATTGTTGGGGATTTCAGAGAGATCTTTTTTATTGTCCCGGGGTATGATTACTGTTTTGATCCCGGCACGGTGCGCCGTCAGAATTTTTTCCTTCAGGCCGCCGATCGGCAGTACCCGGCCCCTTAAGGTCAGCTCCCCGGTCATGGCCACCTGGTGGTTTACCGGTGTGGAAGTTAAAGCAGAAACCATGGCCGTGGCCAGGGCAATCCCGGCAGAAGGCCCGTCTTTGGGAATGGCCCCTTCCGGGACGTGTATATGAATATCATTTTCAGCATGAAAATTATCGGGCAGGCCCAAGGATTCCGCCCGGGAACGGATAAAACTCAACGCGGCCTGTGCCGACTCCTGCATTACATCCCCCAACTTGCCGGTAAGCATCAGCTTGCCCCGGCCTTTCATCGGCGTAGCTTCAATAGCCAGGAGCTCGCCGCCTGTTTCCGTCCAGGCCAGTCCGGTCGCCACCCCGACTTCGCTTTTTTTCTCGGCCAACCCATAACGGAAACGGGGAGGTCCCAAGAATTTATGCAGGTTGCTGCGCGTAACCGCCCGGCGGAAGTTTTTGTCTTTTACAACTTCTTTGGCAGTTTTGCGGCAGATATTGGCAATTTCCCTTTCTAAATTACGTACTCCTGCCTCCCTGGTGTATTCCCTGATCGTATGGCGGAGCGTACCCTCTGAAATACGCAGGTTTTTTTCGTTCAAGCCGTGTTCCTGCAACTGTTTGGCAACCAGATGCCGTTGGGCAATGCGCACCTTTTCTTCTTCGGTGTACCCCGGCAGGAAAATTGATTCCATGCGATCCAGCAAGGGCGCCGGTATCTTGAAGCGATTATTGGCTGTCGTTATAAACATCACCTGGGAAAGATCAAAAGGAACTTCAATATAATGATCGCTAAAGACATTATTTTGTTCCGGATCAAGCACTTCCAGCAGCGCAGAAGAAGGATCGCCCCGGAAATCGGTAGACATTTTATCCACCTCGTCAAGCAAAAAAACGGGGTTGCGCGACTTGGCCTGGCGCATACCCTGGATAATCCGGCCGGGCAGAGCCCCTACGTAAGTCCGGCGGTGGCCCCTGATTTCAGCTTCGTCCCGCACTCCCCCCAGGGAAATGCGCACAAACTTTCTTTCCATGGCCCGGGCGACTGAACGTGCCAAAGAGGTCTTGCCCACACCCGGCGGCCCGATCAGACAAAGGATGGGCCCCTTTATTTTTTCAGCAAGGTGGCGCACAGCAAGGAATTCAATAATGCGTTCCTTAACCTTTGCCAGCCCATAATGATCTTCATCCAATATTTCCTGTGCAAGCTGCAGGTCAAGGCGATCTTCTGTTTGCAGCGACCAGGGCAGTTCCAGCAGCCAATCCAGATAAGTGTGGATCACTGTGGCCTCTGCCGCTGCTGCCGGCATTTTTTCCAGGCGCTCTATTTCCTTGATCGCCCTTTTTTCAACCTCCGGCGGCAGCTTGGCGGCAGCAACCCTTTGGCGGTACTCATCTGTTTCCGCCGTTCGCCCGTCCCTTTCCCCCAGCTCCTTTTGAATAGCCTTAATCTGTTCCCTTAAATAATATTCCTTCTGGGTTTTTTCCATCTGCTTGCGCACCCGCAAGCCTATTTTCCTTTCCAATTCCAAAACTTCCATCTCCCGACCCAAAATTTCGGTCAGGGTTTCCAGCCTGTCCCTCACAGAAACTGCTTCCAGGACGTCCTGTTTTTGTTCTGTTTTCAACGTTAAATGGGACGCTGTAATATCGGCCAGGCGGCCCGGTTCTTCCGTTTCAGTAACAGTGGAAAGAACATCTGAGGGCACTTTTTTACTAAGTTTAACATATTGTTCGAATTGTAATAGGAGATGGCGCGCCAAGGCCTCTGTTTCAGCGTCTTTAAAATCGCTTTCTTCCAGCTCTTCATAGGTAGCCTTGTAAAAAGGCTCGGTTTGCAAAATATCTTTGATCCGGGCACGGTTTAACCCTTCGACCAAAACGCGCAGTGTACCCCCCGGAAGTTTCAAAACCTGTT
>JBMNNQ010000136.1:0-3241 GCA_050942615.1 Dethiobacteria bacterium
ATTCACGTGGCCCAGGACAGTTTGGCCAAGGCGGGCCAGCCTACGAGTTTGATCATCGTAGGCCGCAAAGGCGTACAGTTTTTCCACCGGCATGGGGTGGAAATTCTCAAATATTATGTAGAAACCGGGGATGAACCTGATCTGGCCCTGGCCCGGGAGATAGCGCGGAACCTGATGGAGATATTTTTAAACGGGCAGGTGGATGAAGTCGGCCTGATCTATTCACGTTTCTATTCTGCGCTGCGGCATGTTCCCCAGGTGGAAATACTTTTACCCGTAGAGGCCCCCGCTGTGGAGACAGTTGAAACGGTGGACTACCTGTATGAACCCGAACCAGTTAAAGTGCTGGAGGCTATTCTACCCCGTTATTGTGAAATGAAGGTGTATCAGGCTCTTTTAGAGGCCAAGGCCAGCGAACTTGGTGCCCGCATGGTAGCCATGGATTCCGCCACCAAAAATAGTGGTGAAGTGATTGAAAAACTGACCCTGTCTTTTAACAAAGCCCGTCAGTCGGCCATCACTACCGAACTTTTGGAGGTTGCATCCGGGGCTGAGGCCATGAAAGACCAGGGGTAAAGGAGGGACGCAACATGAATGAAGGAAAAGTGGTGCAGGTTATAGGCCCGGTTGTAGACGTGGAATTTCTGGAGGGCAATTTGCCCCATCTATACAATGCTGTGGTCATCGAAGAAGAAGGAATCAAGTTGACGATGGAAGTCATGCAGCACCTGGGCAATAATATGGTGCGGTGTGTGGCCCTGTCTTCTACCGATGGCATGCGGGGTGGGATGAAAGCTGTAGATACGGGGTCGCCGATCAAAGCTCCGGTAGGGCCTTCCACCCTGGGAAGGTTGTTTAACGTGGTGGGGGAGGCCATTGACGATAAAGGACCCTTAAAGGCTGAAGAATGGTGGCCCATTCACAGGGATCCCCCTTCCTTTGATGAACTGGAACCCTCCACGGAAATACTGGAAACCGGTCTTAAGGTGCTGGATCTTTTGGCGCCGCTGCCCAGAGGTGGTAAAATGGGTCTCTTCGGCGGGGCCGGTGTAGGCAAGACAGTTTTAATCATGGAGCTGATCCGTAATGTGGCCTACGAACACGGTGGGTATTCTGTGTTTGCCGGTGTGGGGGAACGCACCAGGGAAGGTAATGACCTCTACCTGGAAATGACTGAATCCGGGGTTTTAGATAATACGGTCCTGATCTTCGGTCAAATGAACGAGCCCCCGGGAGCCCGGATGCGGGTTGGCCTCACGGGGCTGACTGCAGCCGAGTATTTCCGCGATAAGGGCGGTCAGGACGTACTGCTCTTTATTGATAATATATTCCGTTTTATTCAAGCCGGTTCCGAGGTTTCGGCGTTGTTGGGCCGGATGCCCTCCGCAGTGGGCTACCAGCCTACTTTGGCAACAGAAATGGGCGACCTGCAGGAACGTATTACTTCTACAAAAAGCGGTTCCATTACTTCAGTGCAGGCCATCTATGTTCCTGCCGACGACCTGACAGATCCTGCCCCGGCTACCACTTTTGCACACTTGGACGGGACCATTGTGCTTTCGCGGCAGTTAGTGGAGCTGGGCATCTACCCTGCTGTAGACCCCTTGGACTCAACCTCAAGGCTTCTTTCCCCTCTGGTTGTAGGGGAAGAACATTATGAGGTGGGCAGGGGCGTACAGAGTATTTTACAGCGCTATAAGGAACTGCAGGATATCATTGCTATTTTAGGGATAGAAGAACTTTCAGATGAAGACAAGGTTGTGGTGGCGCGGGCCCGCAAAGTGCAGCGTTTTCTTTCCCAGCCCTTTCACGTGGCAGAAGCTTTTACCGGCCGGCCCGGTGTCTATGTTCCCTTGAAAGAAACCGTTAAGGGCTTCAAGGAAATTTTAGCCGGCCAGCATGATGATCTGCCGGAAGAAGCCTTTTATATGGTCAGTAATATCGAGGAGGCCCAGGAAAAGGGGCGGGAGTTGAATCAATGACTACGCTTAAACTAGATGTTGTTGCTCCCCAGGGAATGATTTTGACAGAAGAAGTAAAAGGTGTCATAGCCCCCGGTACAGAGGGCTATCTGGGTATCCGTCCCCGGCATGCCCCGTTGCTGACTTCTTTAAAAGCCGGCGTGCTCTATTACCGTAAAGTCGGGGACAAGGTAGGGCGTATGGCTGTGTCCGGGGGCTTCATGGAAGTGGGCCCCGCCCAGGTTATAGTCCTGGCGGATACAGCAGAACTGGCAAGTAAAATTGATGTGGAAAAAGCCCGCCAGGAAAAGGCACAGGCGGAAAAACAGCTGCGGGAACGCCCCCCGGGATTCGATCCTGTCCAGGCAGAAGAGGAGTTGCAGCGGTGTAATGCCTGGCTAAAGGCCGCTGCAGTTGAATAAAATAATGAACAGCTGAGTAGATATAAAACGAGGGTTTTTAGTAAAAGAAGACCTGAATAAATTTTTGAATGGAAGAGCCCTTCTTTAACATGCAAAATTTAAAGAAGGGTTTTTTTAATTTTTAAAAGCAGATTATGACACAATGTATGTAAATGTTAAGTTAAAATGTGTAAAAGTGAACTTTTCAGAATAAAGCAGCTACATGGGTTTGGGGTCTTTCTGGGTATCCTGGGCCTCCTTTTTTAACCTGGCCTCACATAAAGGACAAAATGATTTTGATTTTCCAGGAACTAATGCGGGGAAAGCAACACCCAAAGTGGTTTCAGCAGCGGCTTCAACCTCAAACAACCGGCCACACATCAGGCAGCGTTTTTGGGATTTGTCAGCCACAATTACCCTCCTTGCAATGGCAACCAGCGGCCCCGTCTAGATCTTTGTTAACCCGCTGCCAATTGCTATTTTCACTGTAGCATTAGCTAAAACAACTATAGCAACCTTCCGGCAAGATTGTCAACCGTTAAATGGGCTCCTGCTGTGTCAAACCTGCCGGGGGGTCAAAAAAAGGAGAGCCGACTGCGGCCGGCTCAAATAATGGGTTTAACGAAATAAACAGTAAAAGTTTAACAATATTGTGCAGGTTTAACGGTTTATTTGAAGCTTGGTTCAGGGTTTAACAGTGTTTTTACAGCAATAAAGTTCTGCCCTGGGGTATCATCTTGCAATGTTTCTGCCATCAAATAGCTTTGGGTGCAGGCTATTTTAACTTTTTGTCGCAAACCAAACCGGTGTACAGTTCGGATCTTCTGGCTCGAAGAAAGAAACGGTGACGCATGGCAGCGGGTTTCCCATAGCGGATGG
>JBMNNQ010000023.1:0-17291 GCA_050942615.1 Dethiobacteria bacterium
CGGTTTCTACATAATATTTGAGAATTTCCACCCCATGCCGGTGGAAAAACTGTACGCCTTTGCGGCCTACGATGATCAAACTCGTAGGCTGGCCCGCCTTGGCCAAACTGTCCTGGGCCACGTGAATAATATTGGCATTATAGGCACCGGCCAACCCCCGATCCCCAACTACCAGCAGGTAGCACCTTTTTTTAACCTCCCGGGGGGCTACCAGCGGCAGCTGCCGGGCGTTGGGCGCCCGGGCCAGCCGGCCGGCCACCTCCGCTGTTTTTTGGGCATAAGGACGGGCCGCCCATACCTGATTTTGGGCCCGGCGGAGTTTGGCTGCAGCGACCATTTTCATAGCTCCCGTAACATGCTGGATATTGCTGATCGCCCGGATACGTCTTTTTATTTCCCTCATACTGGACAAACGTTCCACCGCCTTTATCTTCCGCTAACCGTATCAACAAACAAACACTGGCTCATCCGGCGCCCGTGCTGACCAACAATCAGACACTGGCCTCACCGGCTGCAGCAATGTTTTCCAGGTATTCATTAATACTTTTTTTCAGGAGATCTTCCGTCGCTTCATCCAGGACCTTTTTTTCCCGGATCTCCTGTAAAAGTTGCGGATAACCGCTTCTTACAAAGTTAAGATACCCTGTTTCAAAATGTGCTACCTTTTCCAAAGGCAGTTCATCCAAAAACCTGTTTACACCGGCATAAATAACCACGATCTGTTCTTCCACAGGCATGGGCCGGTACTGTACCTGTTTTAAAATTTCCATCATCCGCTCGCCCCGGGATAACCGGGCCTGGGTTGCTTTATCCAGGTCTGTTCCAAACTGGGAAAAGGCTGCCAGCTCCTGATACTGGGCCAGGTCCAGACGCAAACGCCCGGCGACCTGCTTCATGGCCTCTAACTGCGCCGCCCCCCCTACCCGGGAAACAGAAAGCCCCACATCAATAGCCGGGCGCTGGCCGGCATAAAACAGCTCTGTTTCCAGGTAAATCTGGCCGTCGGTAATAGAAATAACATTCGTGGGAATATAAGCAGAAACGTCACCGGCCTGGGTTTCAATAATGGGTAAGGCCGTCAGCGAACCCCCACCCAGGGAATCGTTCAGGCGGGCTGATCTTTCCAGCAAACGCGAGTGTAAATAGAAAATATCTCCGGGGTAAGCTTCCCTTCCCGGAGGACGCCTTAGAAGCAGGGAAAGTTCCCGGTAAGCCACCGCGTGTTTGGAAAGATCATCATATACTATTAGAACATCCCGCTGCTGTTCATACATAAAATATTCGCCTATGGCACAGCCGGCATAAGGGGCTATATACAAAAGGGGTGCTGGTTCACCGGCGCTGGCGACCACCACTGTAGTATAGTCCATGGCCCCTGTTTCCCTGAATTTATGAATCACGCTGGAAACTGTAGAAGCCTTCTGCCCGATAGCCACATAGATACAGATTACATCCTGACCTTTTTGGTTGATAATGGTATCCACACCCAAGGCAGTTTTTCCTGTTTGGCGGTCACCGATAATCAGTTCCCGCTGCCCACGGCCAATGGGAAACATGGCATCGATCACCTTGATGCCTGTTTGCAGCGGGGTATTTACCGGTTGACGCTGGATCACTCCCGGTGCTAAAAATTCAACAGGCCGAAATTTTTCCGCCTTGATGGGGCCCTTGTTGTCCAAAGGTTCACCTACCGGGTTCACTACCCGGCCGATCAGGCCTTCCCCTGCCGGGACCTCCATAATACGGCCGGTCCGTTTTACTTCATCGCCTTCTTTGATATGCAGACACGGGCCCAGAATAACTGCGCCCACACTTTCTTCTTCAAGGTTCAGGGCCATGCCATATACATTTCCGGGAAACTCTAAAAGCTCACCGGCCATCACCTGCTCGATATTGACACGCGCAATACCGTCACCCACATAGGTGACAACGCCTTTGTTTGCTACTTCAATTTCCAGTTCATAGCGTTCCAGCTGCTGCATCAAGAGGCTGGCAATGTCATCCATTTTAATTTCCAAACCTTCTCACCCCTTTACATCAGTTGACCGGGTGTAAATCTTTTTTCAGGTGGGCACCTAAAAGCTCCAGTTTTTTCCTTACACTGGCATCCACAACCCGATCCCCCCAACGTAAAGTAAGCCCTCCCAACATTTCAGGTTCCATTTTCATTTCCAGGCGGACTTTCTTCCCGATGAGGCGGGTCAACCTGTTTTTCAGTTCAAGTTCCAAGGCAGGTGAAAGCGGGGCCGCCACCTTTACCTCAACTGCTTCAACATCCTTGGCCTGATCAAGAAGATGTTGATATTCTGCAGCAATGGAAGTAACAATTTCCTCTTTTTTTATACTTAAAACCCGCGGCAGCAAAGCCTGCAAAGCCTGTTCTTTTTCCTGTGGGGACAACAGTGAACTGATCAGGATTTTCTGAAGTTCGGCATATTCCTCCAAAATATCTTTCATGGAGGCCAGCCCTTTGCCTATTTCTTCTTCATGGCCTTGTTTTTGGGCTGCATAAAAAAGGGCTTCTGCATAGCGTCGGGCCGTTCTTTTATCTTTCACTGTAGCCTCTCCACCTCCGTCAGGGCCTCCTGTAACAGATACTCCTGATCCTTAACACTTAGTGTACGGGCTAAAACCTTGTTTGTCACCACGACCACAATATCTGCCACCTGGCTGCGAATAGCAGCAATGGCCAATTTTTTTTCCTTTTCAATTTCGAGTCGGGCCTGTTCCAGGGCCCGTGCAGTCTCTTCCTTAGCCTGATCAGCCGCCTCTGAACGGGTTGCCCCGGCCATTTCATTGGCCCGCTGCAAGATGGCTTCGGATTCCCTTTGCGCCTGGCCAAGCTGTTGCTTATAAGAAGCTAAAATTTCATCCGCCTCTTTCCTGATGGAGGCAGCATCCTTGAAATCCCCTTTAATCTTTTCTTCCCTGCTGAGCAAGGCCTGATTCAGGGGTTTCCAAAGGAGCAGGTAAAGGACCCCCAATACTACCAAAACGTTAATAGCCTGCAGCAAAAATGTCCAACCATTAATGCCCAAGGCTTCTAAAATGCCCTCCATAACACTACCCCCTTATGGCTGTTAAACCTAAATTTTGGTCCAGAGGAGTATGGCGATCACAAAGGAAAAGAGGGTCAAGGCTTCTATAAAAGCCAGGGCAAGAATTAAAGTAGTCCGAATATCCCCGCTGGCCTCAGGTTGCCTTGCTATGCCGTCCATCGCACCCCGCGTAGCAATCCCTTGCCCAATAGCAGAACCGAAAGCAGCAAAACTGACCGCTAAAGCTACACCTATATAAGCTAACCCATTCATTGTTCCTGCCTCCTTAAATAATAATTAATAACTAGTGCCCTGCAACAAAAGTGGAAATATAGATCACTGTTAACAAAGAAAACACCAGGGCTTGAATAATGCCCATAATTACACCTAAAAACATAACCGGAATAGGAACAAACAAGGGAATCATCAGAAACAGGGCGGCAACTGCCGTTTTTTCACCAAACATGTTGGCAAAAAGACGGAGTGAAAGAGATACCGGTTTAACCAGCTCTTCAATAAGGTTAAGCGGAAATAAAAAAGGGGTGGGCTGGAAAAAATGTTTGATATATCCCCCCAATCCCCGCTTTTTTATGCCAATCAGCTGGACCAGAATAATTGTTACGATACCGAACCCCGCTGTAGTGGAAAGATCAGTGGTCGGGGGTTTCATTTCCGGGATAAACCAGGAAAGGTTAAGCAATAAAATGAACAAAAAGAGGGTTCCCACCAAAGGTATATAATTGCGCCCTTCTTTGCCCATGGTTTCCTCCAGCACCTCGTAAAGAAAATCTGCCACCAGCTCCAGCATATTTTGGGCACCCCGGGGTATAACGCTGATTCGCCTTGAAATTAAAAAGGCAAGTACAAAAAGGATAATCATGACAATCCAGGTGTTAAAAACGGTAGTGGTAATCGGTACAGGGCCCCATTGAAACAAAACTGTAGGCCGCACATGTTCCAGAACATGTTCCAAAGCTTCCAAGCCCAATTTACTATCCCTCCTTTCCTATAATTATGAAAAACGCCTGGCCCATAAAAGCTAAAATCTGCAGGAAAAGACCGGTCAATACCCCGAAAAAAAACTGTTCCCCGCCTAAAAATGAAAAACCGGCCATACCTAAAAAAGCAAAAAGTCTAATTACTGAACGAAACACCAGCCTGAGGGTTGCCTTTTGGGGGGAAAGATCCCCCGGGTTGGCTACAGCCTTCATCTGCCAGCGATAAAATAGCCAGGCTACAGGGGCAGCGATGGCAATACCACAGGCATATTCCCGGTAACCAAACAGCAGGGCCGTACTTAAAATCACTACGCCCAATGCCAACATAATTTTTTCCGGGGTGTTAAAGGTCCTGCTTTCCACGTTCATCATTCCTTTGTTCGTCGCTCCCCTGCCCCTGTTTTTCCCCGGGCTCGCTGCTCATTAGTCCCGCTAATTCATGCCAGAGACTATAAAAACCAATCCCCACCCCTGACAAAACCCCCAGCAGCATAAAAAATGGGAAAGTATCAAAACGATGATCCACCCACCACCCGGCATAAAAACCTAAAAAAACTGCAGCAACCATTGTAATCCCAAAGGAAAGGGCCAAGTTAATATAGCGGGCCAGACTTACCCAGCGCATCTTTTTCTTAGACAATTTAAAGTTCATCCTTGCTGATCACAGACGAAAAGGTCTATAAATACAGTCAGAAACCATCATCAGTCCAGAAGCGAAACCTTGCCGGGCCAAACAGAGGCCTGCAATAGCATTACCGCTGGCCTTAGACCAAGCTGTTAGAAAATTATACAATAGAACCAAAATACACTTTAGTTGCTCTTTTTAAAATATTATTATCCGTCTCCAATTATTCCTTTTTAAGTTGTTTATTTTAAGCTGTTTAGTTTAAGCTGTTTAATAAACAACCCCACCCCCTTTTCCGGCATAGACTTTTAAACCAGATCACTGCGCTTTTCAGGGGTATCTATTTCATTTTGTTCAGTTTGCATCCTAACTATTTTTTATTTTTACCCTATCTTCTTACCTTCTACATTTTTTCATGAATCCCTTTTCCACTGGTAAAAATCATTTAGGAAAATTTTTACGGGGCCTCAGTTTACCCAGGGCGGCCAAACCACCCAACAAAAGCAACAGATAATAGGTCAATATACGCCACACAATTATAAAAATACCCAAAACGGAAGGGTGGACAAAAAATACAAACAGGCTGGCCAGCCCCAATTCTGCAACACCGCTGCCCCCGGGCAAAGGCAGGTAAACAATGATCATCTGAATCACGAACTGCCAGCCTAAAGCCTGCAGGTAAGGCACCGGCTGCCCCAGGCCCAATAAAATAACCGGGGCAATACTAAAAAAACAAAACCAGTAGGCCAGGCTCAAGAAGATTATCAGCAACATGTTTTTCAACCTTAACCGGTTAAAAGAACGTGCCGTATCCAGGAAAGCACAAAGTTCCTGCTTTAAAAATAAACAGGTTTTTTGCCCGGCCGGGCTTTTTTCCAGCCAGCGTTTGACGCTGCCCAGTGAACGTCCTTTCTGCAGCAGCATGACAAGGAGGGATGTTTTCCGGAGGAAAAAAAAGAGCAAAAGAGCTGTAATAACGGAGACAAAGACCGCATAATGGAAAATCCTGCCGAAGAAAGCAGGCAGCGGTTGCCCTTTGAAAACGGCCAAAAGTGAAACCGCGGTCAATGTAAAAATCAGCCTGGTGATTAAAGCCCGGGTAGCCGTTACCGCAGATGATTCCCCCACCGAAAGACCCTGCCTGTTCAAGGCATAAATGTGTGCGGGCCATTCACCCGCAGCAAAGGGGGTAACTGAGGCAAAAAAAAAGGTTACTAAAAAGACCTGCACTGCAGGGCAAAGCGCCAGGCGTTTCCCGTTGTTAAGCATGCACACCAACAGTTTAATCCGTAAACCTTCCAGTACCAGCAGCACTGAAACAAGAAAGCCCGCCACAAAAAGATATTCCGGCTTGACCCGCAGCAAATTTTCAAGGGTATGTTCATCAAAGTTTCGGAAAAAGACAAAAAGCGCCGCTGCCACGCTTAACGTTAAGGAAATTCCCAACCCTTTTTTCCAGGCGGGAAGAGGTTTGCCCACGGCAAAAACCCCCCGTTAAAATCCACTGTCTGTCAGCATCCCTGCCTGACCTGAACTGCTGTGCCGAAAAATATCTGCCCAGGATCGGCACGCTCCGGTTCTATCCCTCCCGCGGCAGATGCAAAACCTCTACCTGCGGGGTTATAGCAAACCAGTCATAGTCGGGAGGGTAGTCCCGGGCAAAAACAACCCTGCTGATGCCGCAATTGATAATACATTTCGCACACTCGGCGCAAGGCCTGTCTGTAACATAAATTGTCGCCCCTCTTCTTTCTGCAGGGGTGCATTCCAGCAGGGCATTAATTTCAGCATGGATTGTCCTGATGCAGTGGTTGTTAACCATCAGGCAACCTTCGTCCAGGCAATGGGCCAGGCCGGCAGGGCTACCGTTATACCCCGTGCCCTTGATCCTTTTGTCCTTTACAACCAGGGCCCCGACACTTCTGCGGGGACAGGTGCTGCGTTCCGCAACCTGAAAGGCGATATCCATAAAATAACTGTCCCAATCCTTACGCACCAGCAGTCCCCCTTACCCAAAATTTTTAAACCATGCCGCCTTCTGCCAAAGGGCTAATAGAGAGGAAAAGCCGTACACAGTTCCTGCACCTGGCGCCTAATCTGCACCAGCGCCAAGGGGTTTTGCCGTTCATTCACCGCCCGGCCGATCAGCCCGGCAATTGTTTTCATTTCATTTTCTTTCATCCCGCGGGAAGTGATCGCCGGTGTTCCCAGCCTGACCCCGCTGGTGACCACCGGATTTTCCGGATCACGGGGAATGGCATTTTTATTGGCGGTAATTCCAACCCTTTCCAGCAGATCTTCCATATCGCGGCCGTTAATTTTTTTGCTGCGCAAATCAATCAACAGCAGGTGGTTATCGGTGCCGCCGGAAACAAGATCAAAACCTTGTTCCAGCAGGCCGGCAGCCAGGGTCTGGGCATTTTTAAGGACCTGTTCCTGATAGAGAACAAATTCCTCCCCCTGGGCTTCCTTAAAGCACACCGCCTTCGCTGCAATAGCGTGCATGAGCGGGCCCCCCTGGATACCTGGAAAAACAGCGCGGTCGATGCCCTGCGCAAATTCCCTGCGACAGAGAATAAGCCCTCCGCGTGCCCCGCGCAAGGTTTTATGGGTGGTGCTGGAAACAAATTCAGCATGGGGTAGCGGGCTGGGATGCAACCCGGCCGCAATCAGGCCGGCAATATGCGCCATATCAACCAACAGGTAGGCACCAACCTCTTTGGCAATAGTGGCAAAAGCGGCGAAATCTATAAAACGGGGATAAGCACTGGCACCGGCAATAATTAGCTTTGGCTCGTATTTGCGTGCCAGCGTTCTAACCTCTTCCAGGTCGATATACCCGGTTTCCGGATCTACACCATAACTTTGAAAATCGTAGTATCGACCGGAAAAATTGACCGGGTTACCGTGTGTCAGGTGCCCGCCGTGGGCCAGACCCATCCCCAGGATGAGATCCCCCGGCTGTAAACAGGCAAAATAGACGGCCATGTTGGCAGTGGCACCCGCGTGGGCTTGGACATTGGCATGTTCCGCCCCAAAAAGCTCCTTGGCCCGTTCAATCGCCAAATGCTCTACAATATCAACAAATTCGCAGCCCCCATAATAGCGTTTTCCAGGGTAGCCCTCCGCATATTTGTTGGTCATCACCGAACCTTGGGCTGCCAGCACGCCTTTGCTGGCATAATTTTCCGAAGCAATCAAAATAATAGTATCCTGTTGCCGCCGCATTTCCCCTGCGATAGCCTGCGCTACCTGGGGATCTATTCTTGTTAAATAATTATTACCGTTGCTTCCTTCCACGGGCATGGCCAAACCTGGTCCTTCCTTCAGACCAGGCATACCCCCCCTTTCACTATAAATTATCGCTGCTTCCTTCCCGGCCGGCAAGGCCTTCATCAGGCCTGCAAAGCTGCCTTTCCAGCTCTTCAATTTTTTTTATCCTTTGCAGGTGCCTGCCCCCTGCAAAAGGGGTTTTTAGAAAAACCTTGACAATTTCCCGCGCCAGTTCTTCCTGGATAATGCGGGACCCCAAGGTAAGGATGTTGGCGTCATTATGTTCCCGGGCATAGCGGGCTGAAAACAAGTCGTTGCATAACGCCGCCCGGATTCCCGGCAATTTATTGGCAACAATGGCTACACCGATGCCTGTTCCACAGACCAGAATGCCCCGGGCAAAGTCACCCTGCTGTACAGCAGAGGCGGCCTTAAAAGCCAAATCGGGATAATCCACCGGATCTGCATTAAAAGTGCCAAAATCCGCATGGATAACCCCTTCTTCAGTCAGACACCCCTTGATGAATTCCTTTAAGGGAAAACCGGCATGATCAGCAGCCAAGACAATTTTCAATGTTTACTTCCCCTTCATTTTTGTAGATTATTCCTCTTAATGTTTCGCTCCTCTGATAAATTTCTCCTGCGGTAATTAGGTTTTCTTCTATTTTTCTTTGTTATTTTTCTTTTTTTCCCCGAAGGCGTTCCCATTTGGCCACAATTTCTTGCAAAGCCTCCCCTATTTCAGCCGCAGCCTGGCGGTAAGCGGCTATTCCCCGGCCAAAAGGATCGGAAACTGTCTCTTCCCTGCCACCGGCGTATTCTTTTAAAAGCCATATCTTCTCCCCGGCCCCGGGATAGCTGTCTAAAAGGTGGTTTTTCTGGTCGGGCGTCATTGTAAAAATATAATGGGCTTGTTCCACCAGTTCCGGTGTTACCGGGCTGGAGCGATGTTCACTGAAGTCTATCCCATGATTGGACAAAACCTTTAAGGCTTCCCCGCTGGCGGCCAGCCCGGCTGCTGCAGCCACCCCGGCAGAAAAAACATTTACCTGTATATTTTTCCCGGAAGCTTCTTCCAGGATTTTTTTCATAAAAGCATGTGCCAGCACGCTGCGGCATGTATTGCCGGTACAAACAAAAAGTATATTTAAAGGATGGTCCATGTTTCCACCTGCCTTTTATTACTCTGCCCCAATCACCTTTGTGGCCGCTTTTCGCAAACGGTTCATCACAGCACCGCCCATCCCTGCAGTTTCAAAACCCTCCACCACGATAGCGTCCACCCCTGCAGCGTCCATTTCCCGTAAAATCCCGTAAAGCCGTGCCGCTGCAGTGACGGGATCCCGGCGGGAACTCAACACCCTGCACACCGGGGCCTGAAAAATTCCTTGTGACTCTGCAAAAACGATCAGCCCTATTTTTCGCCCCTGGGCAGCTAAAGAGGTGCATAAGGCAAGCAACCGCCTACTTTGTGCCGGCCCGGCGCCTTCTACCAAAAAAAGAGGTGCCTGCGGGGCATAATGCCTGTATTTCATTCCCGGTGCGGGCGGGGCTTCGTTTGCATCCATTGCATACCTTCCGGAACCCGGGTCCTGGATTTTTGCACCCAAAACCTCTTCCAGCCTTTCCAGCGTAACGCCCCCCGGCCGCAAAAGTGCTGGAGGGGAAAACAGAAAGCTCACCACCGTGGATTCGACACCGATTGGGCAGGGCCCGCCGTCGAGTACCGCCTCAATACGGCCGGCAAGATCCTCCAAAACATGTTCTGCCGTGGTGGGGCTGGGACGCCCGGAAAGGTTGGCACTGGGTGCCGCCAACGGCAGCCCCGCTGTGCGAAGCAACTTCAAGGCCAAAAAATGCGCCGGCACACGTACAGCCACCGAAGGCAGCCCGGCAGTAATGATCGCCGGCACAGTTTCTTTTTTGGGCAGAATCAGAGTCAGGGGACCGGGCCAGAAATGTTCTGCCAGGCGGGCTGCAGCCGGAGGAATGTTTTTCGTCAGTTCCCCGGCCTGTTCCAAATCTGCAACATGGACGATCAGGGGGTTATCCGGCGGTCTCCTCTTAGCCCGGAAAATGCCCCGGACTGCCTCCGGATCAAGTGCGCTGGCTCCCAGACCGTAGACGGTTTCGGTCGGAAAAGCTACGCGCCCCCCCTCTTGCAGAATCTCCGCAGCAATCTGCAAAGCTTTTTTTTCTTCCCCTTCCCCCCGGGCCCGCAGTAAAAGCGTGCCTTTAATCTGTGGCCATTTAGAGTCCAATGTTCCACCCCCGGGGAGAAATGCCTCCCCTAAAATATTACCACAAAGTCACTTTTTTTGATATAATTTTTAAAAAGGGGGACATATCAACTATGAACATGCTTTATTTGGAATGCCCGTCCGGTGCCGCCGGGGATATGCTGTTAGCTGCCCTGCTGGACTGCGGCCTTTCTTTGCAGGAATTGCAGGAAAAGCTTTCCCTGCTGCCGCTCCGGGGTTATACCTTGCAGGCCCGCGCTACCCATAAAAAAGGGCTTCACGCCCTTCAGGTCAGCGTCGCCGTCCGGCAGGAACAGCCTTTTCGCCACTTGCCTGCCATCAGGGAGGTCATCGAAAAATCTGACCTGGCTACCACAGTCAAAAGAAAAAGCCTGGCTGCTTTTCAGGCCCTGGCCCGGGCAGAAGCTAAAGTACATGGACTTCCCCTGGAAAAAGTACATTTTCATGAAGTCGGTGCTGTGGATGCAATTGTTGACATCGTCGGTTGCATGATCGCCCTTGAAATGCTGGGGGTGGATAAGGTCTGGGCTTCACCCCTGCCTTTGGGCCGCGGCCGGATCAAGGCCGGCCATGGTTGGATTCCCCTGCCGGCCCCGGCCACCATGGAAATTATCAAACAATACCGCATCCCCTGTTATGGTTTGCCCCTGCAAGGGGAAACAGTAACCCCGACAGGAGCTGCCATCCTCAGCAGCATTTGTTCCCATTTTGCCCCGCTGCCCCCGCTGGTTGTTCAAAACATCGGCTATGGTGCCGGCCGTAAAAACTTCAGTTTTCCCAATATCCTGCGGGCCTTTAAAGGAAAGCTGCTTTCCGCAGACGGCACAAAAAAAGCAGGCCGGGTTACGGCAGACACCGCACCGCAAAAAACCTTGCTCACCGCGCCCCTGGAAATCCTGGAGGCCAATATTGATGATCTTAACCCGGAAATTTATACCTACGTCCTGGAACGTCTTTTTTCTGCCGGAGCCCTTGATGTCTACCTGACCCCTATACAAATGAAAAAAAACAGGCCTGCTGTGAAAATCACTGTCCTGACAGAACCCCGGCAAACAAAAAAAATGGGCCGGATCTTGCTGCAGGAAACAAGCACCATCGGTTACAGAAGGATGAGCGCTGAAAAAATAATGCTGCCCCGCCGGCAAAAGCTGTTGAAAACCCCCTGGGGGAAAGTGAGAATAAAGCTTGCCGGGACAGCCCCGGATTATGATCATATTACGCCCGAATATGATGATTGTCTGCGCATCGCCCGCCAAAAGGGGATCCCTTTGAAGTCGGTATACCAACAAATTTACAGGCTTCTCCGGCCCTGAACAGTAAGAGGCCCGAAAAAAAGCCGGCCGGCAGCCGTGCCCGGCTAAAATTCACCGGTTATCATCTGCGCCAGGTTAACGGCATGATCACCGACTCTTTCTAAATTGCTGAGGATATCCAGGTAGACCACCCCGGCCTGGGGCAGGCATTCCCTGCGGTTAACCCGATCAATATGGTTCCTTCTTAAAGTTCGTTCGCGTTCATCAACAATGCTGTCCCGCTTGATAACCGTCCGGGCAACCCGGTCGTTTTCCCCCATCAGTGCAATAATTGCTTCTCCCAACATGCCGTCCACCTCGACAAAAAAACTGAATATTTCTTCCTTGGCTTTGGGGGTAACCGGTAGTTTATCTTCAATCATCATTTCAGAAAGGTAGACAATGTTACAGGCATGATCGCCGATCCGTTCCAGATCATTGGCTGCACTCATCACCCCGGAAACATTTTTGGACTGCTGGTGGTTAAGCGAGTGTTGTGAAAGTTCCCGTAAATAAACATTAATTTCTTTTTCCAGGCCGTCCACCAGTTCTTCCATCTGCAAAATCTGGGGTATTTTTTTGAGATTGCCGTTATAAAAAACATCCATTGCTTCCTTGACCATCTCACGGGACATATTGGCCATGCGGATCAGTTCCATCCTGCTGGCCTCTATCGCCACCGGCGGGGTTTTAAGCATCCTTTTATCCAGATACTTCGGGCCCAAATCAATAGCCGGTTCTTCGCCGGGAACAGCCCACTGGACAAAGGAAACAAAATATTTGAAAAAAGGAAACATAATCACTGTATTTAAAACATTGAACAGGGTATGGGCGTTGGCTACCTGCCGGACAACCGAAGATGAAGTCAGCAAAACAAGTGCTGTAAAAGGCTTTATAAAAATTGATGCCAGTATAACACCCAAAATATTGAAAATAACGTGCGAAAAAGCCGCCCTTCGTGCTGACAGAGAGGTCCCCAGGCAGGCTAAAACCGCCGTGATGCAGGTCCCCACGTTTGTACCCAGGATGAGGGGCAATGCTGATTCCAGGGTAAGCAGGTTTTGCAGGGTCAGGGCCACTACAATGCCTGTCATGGCACTGCTGCTTTGAATCAGGGCTGTAAAAAGTGCCGCAAATAAGATGCCCAACAACGGCTTTTTGCCAAATTTGACCAGCATATTCAAAAAAACAGCGTTGTCCCGCAGGGGAAACATCGCCTCCGACATAATCTGCATCCCTAAAAATAAAAGACCGAGGCCCAGGATCGTTTGTCCTAAATAACGGTATATCTTGCGCCGGCCAAAAAAATTTAAAAGCCCGCCGATACCGATGCTGGGGAAAATTAACAACCCGAAATTAAAGGACACTATCTGAGCGGTAATCGTTGTGCCAATGTTGACCCCCATAATGGCACTGAAGGCCTGGGAAAGACTCATCAAGCCGGCATTGACAAAACCAACCAACATGACTGTGGTTGTACTGCTGCTTTGCACCATTACAGTGACAGCTATACCTGTCAGTACACCGGCCAGGGGCGTACCCGTTAAAATTTCCAGGATACGCCTTAAATTATCCCCGGCAACTTTTTGCATCCCCGAAGCCATCATCTGGATACTGTAAAGAAATAAGCCGAGGCCACCAAACAAACCGGCAAACACCAGCCACGTTTCCAGGGTAATCCCCCCATCTCCCCTATCACTTAAAATTCCCAGCCCACTTTTACCTTATTCACCTGTTTAAAAAAAGAATTCTCGATCCCTTGTTTCATTTCCTTTATTAATAGCGGGCGAGAACTGAAATATATATATTTTTAATCTTGGGAACTATTAGCTTAAAGCACTGCCGCTGCCCGCTGCGCTACCAGCAATTTTTCGCTTTGAAGCTGCTTCGCCTTCCGGCGCCTTCATTAATTTGCAAATTTTTTCCCACAACCAAAAACGCCACTCGTGCTGTTCACTGTTCTGCTGACCAGCAGGACCGGCCAGTGCCTTTCTTTCTTTGTCTTCCTTTGCAGGGCTGACCGCAACCCTGCGCCCGCCGGGAGCGTTCTTTTCTGCCTGCCCATTTTCCTGTAAACCTGTTTCAGCATCTGCAGCAGCCAAAGGTGGCAGTAGATTGAAGCACAGGGGAGGAAAAAGCACACACCACCAGTTTTCCCCACAGCCCTCCCCAATAACCAGATATAAAGCAGTATACTCCCCCGGGGGGTAGAGCTGCCCTTCATAAAAACGGGCCGGGAAAAGATCATGGGTTAGGGAAACAGCAACATCATGGTCAAAACCCTTTTCCTGCAGGGCGGCCCGGGCTGCACCCGCTATTTCCGGTTTGGTTTGCATGAGCAACCGGCCTAACTCGCTGCTGTCATGGCAACAGCCCCATACAGGCTGAAAACGGGCCAGTATTTTACGGGCCACATAATTCTTTATTTCCTGATCCTGGGGAGCGTTGCTATGCGCCCGTACATGAAAACGCAGGATTTCCCCGGCTTGCACTTTATCCGGTACAGCCTGTCCACCACCTGGCGCCGCCCAAAAACCGGTCTGCCCCGCCGGTAAACAAAAAATAATTATAAAAAGCACCATTTCAATAACAAATATACGACCCTTTTGCCCCTGCAAAACAGAACAGCCTATTTTTTTTAGGAACAACCCCTTGCCGGATATCATTTTTAGCCCTCCCCCACCCGTGGTTTTTTGCTGTCCGGGCTATTTTTTTTATACTCAGCCTGCCCTTGGTAGTACCTGCGGATAAAAAGCAGTGCCGCCTTTTCTATCCTAGAAATTTGGGCCTGGGAAATGCCCACTTTTCCGGCCACCTCTGTCTGGGTTTTCCCCTCAAAAAACCGGGCCACCAGAATATATCTTTCCCGGGGTTCCAGTTTGCCTAAGGCCTCCTGCAGGGCAATTTTCTCCAGCCAGCGTTCATCTTCATTTTGATCATCCGGCAAAAGATCGATTACCTGCAGAGGATCTGTGCTGTCTTTAAATACCGGCTCAAAGAAAGACACCGGTTCTGCATTGGCATTATAGGCAAACACTATCTCTTCCGGCGTCAAATCTGTTTCTGCCGAAAGCTCTGTCAAGGTCGGCTCCTTTTGATTTTTTTGCAGAAAATTTTCCCGCGCTGCCTGAATGCGGTGGGCCGTAGTTTTTAAAGAGCGGCTGATATGGATATAATTATTGTCACGGAGATAGCGCCTGACTTCCCCCAAAATCATAGGCACAGCATATGTGGAAAAGTGGACACCGTGTTCCAGGGAAAAATTGTCAATGGCCTTCATCAAACCGATAGAACCAATCTGGAAAAGATCATCCATATTTTCACCGCGGTTGGTAAAGTTTTTAAGCACACTTAACACCAACTTTAAATTACCCTCAATCAGTTCTTCCCTGACCTCTGTTTCCCCGTCGTGCAAACGTTGAAAAAGAACCTTCATTTGCTCCCAGGGTATTGTCGGCAGTTCATAAGTGTTGACTCCGCTAATTTCCACTTTTTTAAATTTACGCATCTCTTCCAACCCCCCACACTAAAATACTTTCTACAGTCTAGTATGCACTTTATTTCCATTTTTTAGACATTGCAAGGTATGTTATAATTATAAGGGTCGGGGTGCTGTTTAAAAATTATGGTAAACTGCGGATCTTACGGATGTTTGTGGAGATAAAATTCTGAAAATAAATGGAGGGCCAAAAATGAGCGAACTTGTCCGCTTTGGTGTTTCCATCAGTGCAGGGCTGTTGGAATCATTTGACAAGGTAATTATGAAGAAAGGTTATAACAACCGTTCGGAAGCAATTCGGGATCTGATTCGTAACCAGCTTGTAGAAACTGAGTGGGAACAGGGGGCAGCGGAGGTAGCCGGCACAATCACGCTAATCTACGACCACCATGTGCGGGGGCTGAGCAACCAGCTTTTAGAAGTCCAACATGACTATCATGATTTAATCCTGTCTACAATGCACCTGCATCTGGATCATCACAACTGCCTGGAGGTATTGGCTGTTCAGGGGATAACCAAGGAAATCCGGGAAATAGCCGAACGCCTGATAAGCATCAAGGGCGTCAAACACGGGCAGCTGACGATCACCTCCACCGGCAAAAACCTGAAATAATAAAAAACCCTGCCGGTTTTTTATTATTCCAGCGAGGGCCTGCGCCTTCAAAAGTCAGTCTGCCGCCAAAACTTTATTTCAGTACCTGTGTGCAAATTAAACACACAAAAAAATATTACACTATTGCCCTTTAAAAGAGCACTACATGGATGTCCCGCCTGTCAACCGACACAAAAAGTAACAACCCGTTCGTGTCCGGCCAAATCAGGCACCACTGCAGTCCTTCCGGTAAAGCCGGCTGCACGCCCCAAGGCGAGCACCGCCCCGGCTTGTTTTGCCCCAACCTCCAAAGCCAACAAACCCCGGGGGAAAATAAATTTCCGGATGCAGGAAAAAATCAGCCGGTAAGCATCTAACCCGTCATCCCCACCGTCCAAGGCCAGGGAAGGCTCTTTTTGTACTTCCGGTGACAAAACAGGCAGTTCCGGCCGGGGGATATACGGCGGGTTGGCCACAACCACATGAAAACGTTGTTTTTTGCGGGCAAAAAAGACACCGAATTCACCACAAAAAAAGCTGACACGGGCCGTAACCCCCATTTTTTGTGCATTCAGCCGGGCCAGGTCCAGCGCCTTCGTGCTGCTATCCACCCCTAAAACAAAAGCCCCGGGCAAAAAATAAGCCAGGGAAACAGCAATGTTGCCACAGCCTGTCCCCAAATCAAGAATGTGCAGGGACTGTCCCCGGGCTAACCCCGGGAAGTTTTCCCGGCCCCATTTCAGGGCCGCCTCTACAAGGTGTTCGGTTTCCGGGCGGGGGATAAGCACACCTTCGCTGACCCTGAAGGGCAGCCCCATAAATTCTTTTTCTCCTGTCAGATAAGCCAAGGGTACCCTTTCACCGCGGCGCTGCAATAAAACAGCGTATTTACCACGCAGTTTTTCGGACAGTTCTTTTTCACCATGGGCGTAAAGGTATGCTGTCTCCTGCCCTAACAGAAAAGCCAACATCACTTCCGCCTCACGGCGTGGTGCCGCAATTCCCCGCCGGCGTAAAAAAGAAGCGGCCTCCTGCAAGGCCTTATTAATGCAGATTTTCATCCTTTTTACCCCCAAAGACCCTTGAAGATTTTCATTTTACAGATAATAAACCTGTAGCAAAGATCTTGCAATTTAGAAACACAACCCGGAAAAACAGCCTGCACCCCTGGACGGTTTCAGGTGGCATATTTAAGCTGCTCGGCCCGTTCATAAGTGATCAGGGCTTCAATGATATCGTCCAAATCACCGTCCAATATCTGTTCCAACCGGTGCAGGGTCAAACCGATGCGATGGTCGGTGACCCGGTTTTGCGGGAAATTATAGGTGCGGATCCTTTCACTGCGATCACCGGAACCAACCTGACTGCGCCTTTCCAGCGCCTGTTCCGCCTGCTGTTCGGCAATCATTTTTTCCATTAAACGCGCCCTTAAAACACGCATGGCTTTTTCACGGTTTTTTAATTGCGATTTCTCGTCCTGACAGGAAACAGTTGTATCAGTAGGGAGATGCGTAACTCGGACCGCAGACTGCGTAGTATTTACGCTCTGGCCGCCCGGCCCCGTGGAACAAAAAGTGTCGATGCGCAGATCCTGGGGATTTATTTTCAGTTCAACTTCGTCGATCTCCGGCAACACAGCCACCGTAGCCGCAGAAGTATGAATGCGCCCGCCCGATTCCGTTACGGGAATCCTCTGCACACGGTGCACCCCTT
>JBMNNQ010000137.1:0-3183 GCA_050942615.1 Dethiobacteria bacterium
TACATCATTTAGGAGCCTTTCTTGCAATTCAAGCAGAGATGATTTTATACCTTCTTGATTTTCCTTGTCAGCAAGCGCCGACAGACAATTAATTTGGTTTATCAAAATACCTTTTAGGGATGTTTGCCTCTGAATATTAATCATCATCACCTCCCGGGTTAAAAAATAATAAAATAAAAGCCCCTGCAAAGAATGCAGGAGCTATCAGCTTTTGCAATTCAGGCAATATATTATGCCTTGGTGAGCCCCATCACCAAAAAGTACAGTTGTTCTCTTAAGGATATTTTAAGGCAACTGCACCCAACTGTCAAGCATATCCAGTTTTATGGTACAGGCCGGGTAGAATACATGTGGTTGTCGATCTTGAAATGAGAGAGGTTTCTGTATACACCTCGCAGGGTGCAGGAATTATTTCCGCGGTCAAAGTTAATATTAACAGGTACAGTTTCAGCCGGCCAAGGCTGCCGGC
Source organism: Dethiobacteria bacterium (assembly GCA_050942615.1). GTDB lineage: Bacteria > Bacillota > Dethiobacteria > DTU022 > UBA8154 > JAAZMI01. The sequence continues at coordinate 470 of JBMNNQ010000137.1, forward strand.
GGGCAATACCAAATACCGCAACAGGGCAGCCCATCTAAACGGCAAAATGAGTTGACAGCCCGGTTCTTTTTATGATAAAATTTTGCTGTTATAAAAATTTAGTTCCAAGGCTGGGGGCAGCCTGCCTTCAGCATAAATGATACTGTTTCCGGTGCTGGTAAAATGTATGTAAAAGCTATGAGGGGAAAAAGTAATCTGCTGTTACTTTACAGAGAGCTGCCGGCAGGTGCAAGGCAGCAGGTGCTGCAGGTGAAGGCCCTCCCCGAGCGGGCGGTGGAAAAGAATGTTTAAGTACATCGCCACGGTTGCCACCGTTAATGCGGCAGGGTTGTGCAGGCCAAAAGAGGATCTGGCTATGGAAGCCGGATCAAAAAGGGTGGTACCGCGGGTAACCTCTCGTCCCTTGCCGGATGAGGGGGTTTTTTATTTTACAGATCCTTTTTAAACAGGCATTTTACAATATTTTTGTGTTTTTTACGCCCTATAGGGGTTCAATTCAGGGTATTAAACGTTGAGTGCGTTACTTATGCTGGCCCTGTTTTGTCTATGCCTAACATCTTTGTTGCCCCCAGGGTAGTTCCAAGGGCAGCCGTGCCCATACCCTTTTAAGGCAGGGCTGTTTTACTAAAATAATGTTGCAGACTTTTATGGGGAAGCATACTTATAAGTGAGGAGTTGAAAAGGTGTATGGACGATCTGAAGACCAGGCTTTTACAGGTTTTGGAACAGAACCATAAAATTGGGGCCGATACCCTGGCTACCATGTTCAACATTACGGAAGAAAAAGTGAAGGAAACAGTCAGGGAGCTGGAGGAAGAAAAAATTATCCTGGGTTATGTAACCCTGATTGACTGGGAAAAGACCGGTAACAATAACAATGTTATCGCCATTATTGACGTAAAGGTAACCCCCCAGCGGGATGTGGGGTTTGATATGATTGCCGAACGGATCTGCCGTTTCCCGGAAGTGAAAAGTGTTTACCTCATGTCGGGGGGCTATGATCTTTCGGTTGTGATTGAAGGGGCTTCCATGAAAAAAGTTGCTTTTTTTGTGGCCGAAAAGCTGGCCACGCTGGAAAACGTGCAGAGCACAGCCACCCACTTTCTACTGAAAAAGTATAAAAAGGACGGGGTCATTTTTGGTGAAGAAAAAAAAGATCACAGGTTGGTGGTTAGCCCATGAGCAGATCTTTTATCAATAAAAACATTGGGGAACTGCCGCCTTCCGGCATCAGAAAATTTTTTGACTTGGCCAGCAGCATGCAGGGGGTAATCTCCTTAGGTGTGGGGGAACCTGATTTTGTAACACCCTGGCACATCCGGGAAGCCGGCGTTTATTCCCTGGAAAAGGGGCACACAAACTATACCCCGAACAGCGGCCTGGAAGAATTGCGCCAAGAAATAAGCGCCTATCTTAGCCGGCGGTACGGGCTGGAATATGACTATACCCGGGAAATAATTGTCACCGTGGGGGCCAGCGAGGCCATCGATATTGCTTTGCGGGTGGTGCTTGAGCCCGGCGATGAAGTCATCATTCCCGAGCCTTCCTTTGTTTCCTATAAGCCCTGTGCCGTGATGGCCGGCGGGGTGGCAAAAGTTGTCAACACCCGGGAGTCCGAACAGTTCAAGCTGATGCCGGCCGCTTTGGAAGAAGCGATCACCCCGCGAACCAAGGTGCTGCTGCTTTCCTACCCCAACAATCCCACCGGCGCAGTGATGAACAAAGAAGAGCTGCAGGCTGTCGCCGAAGTGGTGGTAAAATATGATTTATTGGTAATTACCGATGAAATTTACAGTGAACTAACCTATAATGGGGGGCATGTCTCCATAGCATCCCTGCCGGGCATGCGGGAGCGGACCGTTTTGATTAACGGTTTTTCCAAAGCCTTTGCCATGACCGGCTGGCGGGTGGGCTATACGGCAGCACCTGCCGACATCACAGCGGCCATGCTCAAGGTGCACCAGTATATCATTATGTGCGCCTCTGTCATGGGCCAGATGGCTGCCATTGAAGCCTTGAAAAACGGTGCCGGGGAAGTGGAAAGAATGGTGGAACAATATGATCAAAGGCGGCACCTGATCGTCAACGGGTTGAACCAGCTCGGGCTTGAGTGTTTCATTCCCAAGGGTGCTTTTTACGCCTTCCCCTGTATCCGTACAACAGGCATGACCTCCCAGGAATTTTGTGCAGCCTTGTTGCAGGAAGAAAAAGTGGCCGTGGTGCCCGGCGATGCCTTCGGGGACTGTGGCGAAGGCTATATCCGCTGTTCTTATGCGGCCTCCATCCAGGACATTACCGAAGCGTTAAACAGGATAGAAAAATTTGTCAAAAGGCATGCCGGCAAAGCGGCTCGTTCCGCAGCGGCGGAGCTGAGCCTGCCCGCAGGCAAAGGAAGGCTATGAACGCAGCTTAAAGGCTTCATGCCAGAGCAGGAAGATTAAAATAGTCCAGAGCTTACGGCTAACATCGGCCCGGCCCGTCAAATGGTTTTGCAGGATCTTATTAACGCTGTCTTTTTGAAACCAGCGGCCGCCGTTGCCGGCCAACAGTTCCCGGAAAAGCTTTTGAAAGTCCCGGCGTTTAATCCACTCCCGGGTGGGGACCGGAAAGCCCCTTTTGGGCCGGTTAACGGCGGCCGCGGGCAGCAGATCAGTAAAGGCTTCCCGCAGGGCCGCCTTTGTGGTTTTACCCTTAATTTTATATTTTAAGGGCAG
>JBMNNQ010000024.1:0-17043 GCA_050942615.1 Dethiobacteria bacterium
TTGCCGTTACGGGGTCTGTAAATCAGAAGGGCGAGATTCAGCCGGTGGGGGGTATTACCAGAAAAATTGAAGGTTTTTTCGCTGCCTGCAAATTACAGGGCCTTACCGGGGAACAAGGGGTGCTGATCCCCGCCCAGAACGTTATCAACCTGATGTTGGATGCTGAAGTAGTGGAAGCTGTGCAGGAAAACAAGTTTCACCTTTATGCCATTAAAACCATTGATGAAGGCCTGGAGATCCTTACCGGCACCCCGGCAGGGGAACGGGATACAGACGGTGCATATCCAGCGGGGACCATCAATGCCCTGGTTGAAAAGAACTTAAAAGAATACCATAAATTGCTGGGCAAAAAAGCTACTGAAATGGAACAGGCAGGCGAGCTGGAAAAAAATAATGAACAGCAGGGGGACAATGCCCCACCAGAATCTTCCTAGCTCTTTGCCGATCGCCGGTAGCCCGGGCCCGGCGTGGTGATATGTGGTGATATGTCGAAAGCAAACTGTAGCCTGGTTACGGGGGGTGAAAAAGGTGGCACAGGTTTATAAGGGGCTGGCCGGTGTTTATGACTATCTTTTAAGCGGGGTAGACTACCAGGAATGGGCTGATTACCTGGAGGAAATTTTTGTACACTTTCAGATACAGCCCCGCCGGCTGATTATGGATTTGGCTTGTGGAACGGGCAACTCCACGCTTCCCTGGGCAGAAAGGGGTTATGATGTTTTGGGTGTGGATATTTCACCGGAAATGCTGGCGCTGGCCGGGCAGAAGGCCCGGGCAGCAGGCCTGGATATAAAATTTTACCGGCAGGATATGCGTAATTTGCAGCTGCCCTTTCAGGCCGACGTGGTTGTGCTTTATCAGGACGGCCTGAATTATCTTTTGACTACTGAGGATCTAAAAAAAGCTTTGCAGGGTATCCGGGCTGCTTTGCGCCCGGGAGGGTTTTTTATTTTCAATTTAAACCTGGTGGAAAAACTTCCTACCGGCACGGTGCCGGAGGTTTCCTGGTTTGAAGACGAAGACGAAGGGATTGTCTTCATCTGGGAAAGCTGCCTGGAACCCGGGAAAAAAATTTGGAACATCAAATTTACAGCCTTTGTCCGCCAGGCGGAAGGGCTTTATGAAAAGATTCAGGAAGAACACCGGGAGCGCTCTTATTCCCGCGCAGAGCTGGAACCGGTTTTGCCGGCTACCGGCTGGCGGCTAAAGTCCTGTTATAGGGCTTTTACCTTCATGGAACCTTCATCGGCAGATCGGAATATATTTTATGTTTTGCAGCGGGAGGGCTAAACTGTGCATGTGGTACTGATTGAACCGGAAATACCGCCAAATACAGGTAATATTGCCCGGACGTGTGTGTTGACCAATACCCGCCTGCATCTTGTCGGTAATTTGGGGTTTTCTTTGGCGGATCGCTACCTACGCCGTGCCGGTCTGGATTACTGGCCATATCTTGTATATAATACCTACAGTAATTTTGAAGGTCTTTATGAAAACAATCCGGGCAATAATTTTTATTTTTTTACCACCCGGGCCTCAAGGCTTTATACAGAGATAATATATGCAGCGGATGACTTTTTGGTTTTTGGCAAGGAAACTGCCGGCTTGGCGCCCGAACTGCTCACCAGGTGGCCGGAACGCTGCTTTAGAATACCGATGACGAAAGACATTCCCCGTTCCTTGAATCTGGCTAACGCTGTGGCGGTGGTTCTTTATGAGGCCCTGCGCCAACAGGGCTACCCCGGTATGCTGTAGCACCCCCTTTCCCGGGAGCCCCGCATATTTTGGGGTTCTCTTTATTTGCCTTTGCCGGAAAAAACATTTGTGGGCCGGCATATAATAATACTGGCAACAAATTTTTTCTGCAGGAATGGGGTTTGCTAAGCGATGAAAGTAGATGAATGGGGTTCACTGTTGTCCTGTCTTCTTTTAACAGTGGGCATGCTGACCCTGCCCCGGATCGGGTTTTCCACCCTGGAAGGCCTTTTTACCACGGCCTGGACAGGTCTGTGTGTGCTGGTGGCGGCTGCTTTTCTGAAAAACTTTTCTATCCGCCGCTGAATTGTTGTCTTCAGCTATCTGCGAGTTGTTAAACCGCCGGGTTTGGCCGGCTGTATACGGCCCTGTTGGACAGGGATGGTTTGTGCTGCCCCTTTTTTAGTTTTAAAAGGGTTTTTTTACTAAGGGTCGAAATACTAGAGCATAATAAAAACGGTCGGGGGAATTTTTTTGTTTGTTCATCTGCACGTACACACGGAATACAGTCTGCTGGACGGGGCTGCACGCATCGATCAAGTAGTGGAAAAAGCATGTAAACTTGGCATGCCGGCTGTGGCGATCACCGATCACGGCAACCTTTACGGGGTTATTGACTTTTATAAGGCAGCAAAGAAAAGGGGCATTAAACCGATTTTAGGGTGTGAGGTTTATGTGGCTCCCAGAAGCCGCCTGCAAAAGGAGCCGGGGATTGACGACACCCGCTATCACCTCGTCCTACTGGCAAAAAATATGCAGGGCTATCAAAACCTGATGCAGCTGGTGACAGCGGGTTACCTGGAAGGCTTTTATTATAAGCCCCGCGTCGATCGGGAGATCCTGGAAAAATACAAAGAAGGGCTGATTGTTTTAAGTGCCTGCCAGGCCGGTGAAATCCCCAGGCTGTTGCTGGCCGGGGAGGCAGAAAAGGCTTTGCAAACAGCCTGCTGGTATCGGGATACTTTTGGCCCGGGCAATTTTTACCTGGAGCTGCAGGCGCACGGGCTGCCGGAACAGGAAATGCTCAACAGAAAACTGATGGCGCTGGGGAAAGAAACAGGTATCCCCTTAGTGGTCAGCAACGACGTTCATTACCTGGATGAGGAGGATGCCCGCGCCCATGATGTATTACTCTGCATTCAGACCGGTAAAAGTGTGGAAGACGAAAACCGTTTAAAATTTGAAGGAACCGAATTCTATTTTAAAGATGAAGAGGAAATGCGGGCCGCTTTCAGCGATTTTCCGGAAGAGGTGTTTGCAAATACCGTCAAAATTGCCGCACAGATTGAACTGGAACTCACCTTTGGCCAGCTGCACCTGCCTCCTTATGAAATACCCGCTGCCTATAAAAACGCCGGTGATTATTTGGAAGCCCTCTGCAGGCAGGGGCTGCAGGAAAAATTTACGAACATAACACCGGAAATTGAAGAACGCCTGGCCTACGAGCTGCAGGTTATCAACCAGATGGGTTATGCCGGTTATTTTTTGATCGTCTGGGACTTCGTGCGTTTTGCCCACGAACAGGGTATTCTAGTCGGGCCGGGCCGCGGCTCTGCTGCCGGCAGCCTGGTGGCCTATACCCTTTCCATTACCAACATCAACCCTTTGCGCTACGGCCTGCTTTTTGAAAGGTTCTTAAACCCGGAAAGGGTTTCTATGCCGGATATTGACATTGATTTTTGTTATGAACGCCGCGATGAAGTGATCCGCTATGTCGTGGAAAAATATGGTGAGGACCGGGTGGCCCAGATTACCACTTTTGGCACGATGGCAGCCCGGCTGGCCGTGCGGGATGTGGGGCGGGCCCTGGATGTTTCTTACGGTGAAACAGATCGCCTGGCAAAAATGATTCCCTTTGAAATAGGGATGACTATAGAAAAGGCGCTGGAAATGAATAAAGATCTGCTGGAACTTTACCGGAAAGAACCGCGCTACCGCCTTTTACTGGATACTTCGCAAGCGCTGGAGGGGCTGCCCCGCCACGCCTCCACACATGCAGCCGGGGTGGTTATTGCCGGCCGGCCGCTGGTGGAACATGTTCCTTTGCAAAAAGTTGCCGATGGTATCGTCGCCACCCAATTTCCCATGAACACCCTGGAGAAATTGGGGCTGCTGAAAATGGATTTTTTGGGCTTGCGCACCTTAACGATTATGGGGGAAACCGTCCGGCAGGTCAACGCCCGGCGGGGGGAAAAGGAAAAAATTGCATTGGAAACGATCCCCTTGGATGATGCTTTAACCTACAAGCTTTTGTCCCAGGGTGAAACGGCCGGTGTTTTCCAGTTGGAAAGCGGCGGGATGCGCGCTGCCCTGCGGGATTTGAAACCTGGTAAGTTCGAGGATATTATCGCTGTTGTAGCACTTTACCGCCCCGGGCCCATGGAACAGATTCCTGTTTTTGTAGAAAGTAAGCACGGTTTAAGGCCTATTAAATATCTGCACCCGGATCTGGAGCCCGTTCTCAAGGAAACTTACGGCGTGATTGTTTACCAGGAACAGATTATGGAGATAGCGGCGAGGATGGCCGGTTTTACATTAGGACAGGCCGATCTGCTGCGCCGGGCCATCGGCAAGAAGAAGCGGGAAATTTTAGACGAACAAAGGGTTATTTTTGTCCGGGGTTTGGAGGGGAAAGGCTATCCCGGTAAATTAGGGGAAGAACTTTACGATCTGATTGTAAAATTTGCTTCCTATGGTTTTAACAAATCACATGCTGCGGCTTATGCCCTGATCGCCTATCAGACAGCTTATCTGAAGGCGAATCATCCTTTGGAATTTATGGCGGCGCTGCTGACCGGGGTGATGTCCAGCAGTGAAAAAATAGCCCTTTATATCGCTGACTGCCGCCGCCAGGGGATTGTAATTTTGCCGCCGGACGTAAACGAAAGCGATGTAAACTTTACCGCGGTGGGACAAAACCGGATCCGTTTCGGCCTGGCTGCCGTCAAAAATGTCGGCAAGGGCGCGATTGAATCGATCATGGCCACGCGGCAGAAAGAGGGAAAATTCGAAAGCCTGCATGATTTCTGCAGCAAGGTGGATCTGCGTACCTGCAACCGCAAGGTATTGGAAAGCCTGATTAAAAGCGGGGCCTTTGATTCCCTAGGTGGCAAGCGTGCCCAATACCTGAACATTATGGAAAAGGCGCTGGCCTATGGGCAGCAAACGCAAAAAGATCGTTTAAACGGGCAAATATCCATGTTTTCTTACCTTAACGCCGGCCAGTCCCCTGCGCAGGCCCCGGGGGATGAATTGCCCGCCCTTGATGAATTTTTGCCTCGGGAAAGGTTGGCCCTGGAAAAAGAAATGGTCGGCCTCTATATTTCCGGCCACCCCTTGGATCAGTACAGCACCGTCCTTGAAAACCTGCGCGGGATTGTTCCGCTTGGCGCGTTGCCGGAGGTCGGTGACCGGCGCAATGTTTCCCTTGCCGGGATGATTGCTTCACAGCGCATCATCTATACAAAAAAAGGGCGCCCCATGACCTTTTTATTGGTGGAGGATCTGACCGGGGAGGTGGAAGTGGTGGTTTTCAGCGATCTGTATGAGAAATACCAGGAAGAACTGCAGGAAGACAGGGTTGTCCTCCTGAAAGGGCAAACCGACTATAAGGAGGAAGGGGAAGTTAAAATTATCTGCCGGGAGGTTACCGTTTTTCCGGCTGAGCCCCGGCAGCTGTTTATCCGGATTGATGCAGAAAAACCCTTGTCCGAAATGGTGGCCCTGAAGGATATTCTGACAAAGTACCATGGGGGGAACCCGGTCTACCTTTATTTTGAAAAACAGGCCCGGTTGCTGCTTACAGGGCAGGCCTGTTGGGTTAAAGGGGATGAAGAACAGCTATATCAGCGTGTGGAAGAGCTTTTGGGGCCGGGATGTTTGAAAATCCAGGAGCTGGCAGCAGCAGGCCCGGTTCAAGGGGATTAAATCCCCGATACACGCAAATACTGAAACATAAAGGCCGGGGTTTATAAACATTTGAAATCGTCCAGAGGAGGAAGATAAATTGAATAGAATCGCTGTTCTGACCAGCGGGGGTGATGCCCCGGGCATGAATGCGGCCATCCGGGCGGTGGTTCGTAAAAGTATCTATCATCAGCTGGAAATTTTTGGTGTGCAGCGTGGTTATGCGGGGTTAATCAACAGGGAGATCATACCTCTGGAATTGGGTTCTGTTGCTGATATCATCCACCGCGGCGGCACGATTTTACGTACAGCCAGAAGCCAGAGTTTCCAGACAACAAAGGGACAGGAAAAGGCCGGTGCCTATTTGCGGGAACGGGGCATTGAAGGGGTTGTCGTGATCGGCGGAGACGGTTCCTTCCGGGGGGCCCGGGTTTTGGAGGAAATGGGTTTCTTTACAGTTGGGATTCCGGCAACGATTGATAATGATATTCCCTGTACCGATTTTTGTATCGGCTTTGATACGGCTGTCAACACGGTGACCGATGCGATCAACAAGGTGCGGGATACCGCCACCTCCCATGAAAGAACCTACGTCATCGAGGTTATGGGGCGCGATACCGGGCATATCGCCTTGGCGGCCGGGTTGGCCGGGGGTGCAGAATCAATTATTATCCCTGAAGTGCCTTTTAGCATTGAAGAGGTGTGCAGCCGCCTGCTGCGGGGTGTAAAAAGAGGCAAACGCCACAGTGTTATTTTGGTGGCCGAAGGTGCGGCCAACGCAGTAAGTGTGGGGCAGGGTATCAAAAGGCTGCTGCAGATGGAAGTGCGGGTTATCATTTTGGGGCACCTGCAAAGGGGCGGCACCCCTTCGGCTTTTGATCGTATTTTAGCCAGCCGTATGGGGGGCCGGGCGGTAGACCTGCTTCTGGCGAATAAAGGGAACCAGGCCCTGGGGTTTTGGCAAGGTGAAATCAGGGGCACCACCTATGAGGAAATATTTAACAGTAAAAAAGAATTTTTATGGAGTGACTATGATCTGGCCGGTATTCTGGCTATTTAAGGGGTGAATTGGGGTGCGGCGGACTAAACTGATATGCACCATCGGGCCGGCTTCAGAAGACCTGCAGACCATTACAGATTTGATTGAAAGCGGCATGGATGTGGCGCGTATAAACTTTTCCCACGGCAACCTGGACCTTCATGCCCAGAGCATTAAAAAAATACGTCAGGCGAGCCGGCAGGCAGGCAAAAGGGTGGCGATTTTAGTCGATACCCGCGGTCCGGAAATACGGATCAGGGACTTTCAACAAAAAGAAGTGGAACTTGTGGCCGGGGCAGGTTTTACCCTCACAACTGCCGACTACGCCGGGGATCAGCATAAGGTGAGCATAACCTACCCCGGTCTGCCTGCAGATTTAAAAGAAGGCGATCGCCTTTTGCTCGACGATGGTTTAATTGAGCTCCGGGTGGTGAAGATCGCCCCCACAGAGGTTGAAACAGTAGTGGTTCACGGGGGGATTCTTTCTTCCCGCAAAGGCCTGAACCTGCCTGGAATCAAGGTTAACCTGCCGGTGGTTTCCCCTGAGGATGAAAGGGATATCGAATTTGCCTTGCAGCAGGAAGTTGATTTTATTGCTGCCTCCTTTATCCGCTGTGCTGCAGATGTCCTGGATATCAGGTATCTTGTCGAAAAGAACAAGGCAGAAGCCCGCATCATTGCTAAAATAGAAAACTACGAAGGTGTGGCGAATTTTTCAGAAATTTTGCAGGTAGCCGACGGAATTATGGTTGCCCGCGGTGACTTGGGGGTAGAAATTCCGGCAGAGGACGTGCCCCTGGTCCAAAAAAACCTGATTACTGCCTGTAACCTTGCAGGAAAACCTGTTATCACCGCTACGCAGATGCTCGATTCCATGGTCCGTTCGCCCCGGCCCACCCGGGCCGAAGCCAGCGACGTAGCCAACGCCATTTTTGACGGCAGCGACGCTGTCATGCTTTCCGGTGAAACAGCCGTGGGCGCTTTCCCCCAAAAGGCAGCTGAAACGATGGCCCGTATCGCCCGGCGGATGGAAGAAGCTGCTGAATACTGGGAGTTGCAGGAAAGTTTGGAACGCCTGGTGCACCATACGGTTACAGATGCCATCGGCCATGCAACCTGCCAGGCAGCACATGATCTGGGGGCTGCGGCAATTATTACTGCCACCCAATCAGGTTTTACGGCACGTATGATTTCCAAATATAAACCGCGGGCACCGATTATTGCTGTAACACCTGCCGAAAAGGTGGCTGCAGCGCTAAACCTTACCTGGGGCGTTTATCCCTTGTTGTGTCCGCCGACAACCAGCACTGACGAAATTTTTGATACGGCCATCCAGGTTGCTTTGGATGCAGGGCTAATCCAGCATGGGGATCTGATTATTCTTACTGCAGGGGTACCGGTGGGGGTGCCCGGGACAACAAACTTCCTGCGCATTGATACCGTGGGGGAAATTATAGTCCAGGGCCAGGGTATCGGGAAGGCGGCTGTAACCGGTATCGTGCATGTGGCCGAGGATGCTGCTGCGGCGCAGGAAATTGAAGCAGGCCAAATATTGGTCTGCACCCATACCGATCGGGAATATCTGCCGGCCATGGAAAAAGCAGCGGCGGTTATTACAGAGTTGGGCGGCCTGACTTCCCATGCGGCCATCGTTGGTTTAAACCTGGGTAAACCGGTGATTGTCGGTGCGGCCCGGGCTACCGGGGAACTTTTCAGCGGTCAGCTCATCACTGTCGACACTATCAGGGGCCTGGTTTACCGGGGACGTGCCACAGTTGTCTAAACAAAAAAATAGTAGTTTGTGCCGGGGGGCTAAAGATAAATGAACTACAATGAAATAATTCAGCGGGTTCGCTATAAGGATACAGATCAGATGGGGGTGGTTTATTATGCCAATTATTTTATCTGGTTTGAGGTCGGGCGCAGCGAATTTTTCCGGGCAATGGGCATGGACTATAAATACCTGGAACAGAACGAAATATTTTTACCGGTAATTGAAGCATACTGCCAGTATAAAAGCCCAGCCCGTTATGATGATTTACTTAAAATTACCACCAGACTTAGTTTCCTGCAGGAGGTTAAATTAGGCTTCCAATATGAAATTACACATGCCGAAAAGGCAACACTGCTGGCCACGGGCCAGACAACGCATGCTTTTGTAAACAAGGATGGGAAACCGGTAGCCCTGCGGAAACGAAACCCCTTCTTCTGGAAACTGATTAAAGAAAACATTCAAGGGGAAAAAGAAACCTGAATTTAAAAGTTCCCCAGCTGCAGGACAATCAGGCCGCTTACCAACTTGGGGAAAAAATAAGTAGATTTTTGCGGCATACGCATACCCTGTTCGGCATATTCAATGATTTTCTCCAGGGGGGAGCTGTTCAGGAAAAAAACATAAGATGCATCACCCCGGTCTACCTTCTGTTTCGCTGCCCATTCATCCCGGATGTAGCCTAAAAGTGATCCTCTTCTTATTGCTTCTTCATCCATGCCAAAAATATTTTTTAGAATCAGTTCCTGTAGGAGGACTGTATCAAGCCAGGGGAAAGGTTTTTCCCCTTCCTTCAAATTTTTCAGGGTCAGCAGAAAAAGCTTCTTTTCCGGTGTATAAAGTCCAAAACGTAATTTTGCATCTGTGGCGGTGAACAATGACCTGTCCAGTAGCGCGAGCAGCCCTGCCTGTGTTTCTGCCCCGGGAAGTTCTTCCCACTGAAAATGTTTTTGCAGCTTCACCAACAGGTCCCGGCTGTTGAGGTCACTTTGCCTGATTATCCGGTGGGTGGGAAAGGCCTGCAGGCCGTCGTCATAAATGTTAACCAGGGCCATCAGGGCATAGCCGTATTTTTCCTTACTATGTTCTTTTTCTTTATGGTCCAGGTAATATTGCAGGGCTGTTTCATAGCGGTGATGACCGTCAGCGATAAAAATATTTTGATTTTGGAAAAAAGTTTGGATGACGGAAATTAATTTTTTATCGGTAACAGCCCACAGAATATGTAACTGTCCATCGTGATCCTGAAAATTCAGGATCGGTCCCTGTTCTTTTTTATAATGTGCCACCTGGTTATCAATATATTTTTCAGGATCTTTGTAGAGGCCGAAAATAGGGCTGAACTGGGCCTGGCAATTTTCCAAAAGCTGCCGGCGGTCTTTTTTCGGCTGCTGCAGGGTTTCTTCGTGGGGGACAATCCTGCCCTCTGCAAAGGGTGACAGCTCCACCCCGCAGTAAAACCCCTGGCGCTTGTATTTCTTTTGGTTATAGGTAAAATATTGTTCATATAGATAAAAGGCCGGTTTTTCCTCCCGGATCAGGATCCCTTCCTGCAGCCAGTTATGAAAGGTTTCTGCCGCCCGTGTATACTTGTTATTAAGGTGATCGTCTTCGGGCCGGGAGGGGGTATATTCCAGGCGGATGATGTTGTAGGGGCTTATATTGTAAAGCTTTTGTTGCAGGGCGTCATCAATGACATCATAGGGCGGTGCAATAACCTCTGCAGGGCTGCCTGCAGCATCAGAAAAACGCAGACCTTTGATTGGCCGGACAATTGACATTTTAAAACCTCCGTGTTGTTTATATGCCGTGGTGTCGCTTAAATTTTATTATAACTACGGGGAAAAAACAAGTAAAATTGGGATTGGCCGGCGCCGGTGTTGACATAACTTCTTGGAAAAGAAGGGAAACGGCTGCAGTGATCAGAAGTTAAGCAAACAAAAGAAAAAATGGCGGTCCACGGCCCTGTTAGCGGGGTAACACCGTTAAAGGTAGAGAAAGAGGGTGATTTAATGTTGGTGGGCATTGATGTAGGGGGTACTTTTACCGATGGGGTGCTTTGTTCTGCAGGGAAAATTTTAAAAACGGCCAAGTGGCCGACGCAGGCGGGCAACCTGCAAAACTCTATTATTACTGTTTTGGACGATCTGCTGCAGGGCATAAAAGGCAGCGGGGTTAAACAGGTGGTTCTCAGCACCACGTTGGTTACCAACCTTTTGGCGACGGGCGGCGGGGAACAGGTGGCGCTGATCCTTATTCCCGGTCCGGGGCTCAATTTGCGCGATTTGGGCTTTTTTCCAGAGGCCTACCTGGTCAGTGGGGCCACAGATTTTCGCGGGCGCCTGATTGAACCGCTGGATCAAGCACAAATTGAAGAGGTTGGCAGGCTGATTGAGGCTGCCGGCAGGCGTAAGGTGGCAGTGATCGGCAAGTTTTCCCAGCGTAACAACAGCCACGAACGCCAGGTTGAAAAGATTTTAAGGGAAAACCATCCCCACCTGGAGGTAATTAGGGGTTTTGAGGTTTCCGGACAGTTAAATTTTCTCCGCCGGGCGGTAACAGCCTACTATACGGCGGTGACCAGAGAAAAATGGGCCGGCTTTGCGGCTGAAATTGAAGCAGCCCTACGCGCACGCGGGATTACTGTGCCGATCAATATTCTCAAGGCAGACGGGGGGACAATGCCTTTAGAGGTGTCTTTGCGTTACCCTTGTGAAACTGTTTTTTCCGGCCCGGCAGCCAGTGTAATGGGTGCCTTTGCCCTGACCATGGATCGGCAAACTTCTGTAGTGGTGGATATCGGCGGTACTACCACCGACCTGGCCCTCATCCTGGAGGGGGAACCGCTCTACGCTTCCCGGGGGGCCCTGATTGAAGGCCATTATTCCCATGTGCGTTCGTTTGCCCTGCGCACCATGGCCCTGGGGGGAGACAGCGTCCTGCGGTGGGATGGCGAAAAAATAACCGTCGGCCCGGATCGTTTGGGCCCGGCGGCCTGTTTTGGCGGCCCGGCAGCCACCCCTACCGATGCTGTAAACATTCTGGGCGGTGGTAAATTAGGCCCACAAGCCCTTTCCAGCAGGGCCTTGGAAGAAGTTGCCGGCAAGGCAGGGCTCAAGGTGGATGAATTTGCCCGGACAGTGGTTCAAGAAGTAATCAGCCGGCTAAAGGCCGGTGTTGAGGAAATGTTTAAATCCTGGGAACAGGAACCGGCCTACAAGATTTGGGAAATTATAAATAAACGGCAGGTGGGGCCGGAACGTGTGGTGGGAATTGGTGCTGCAGCCGGGGCCTTTGTCCCCGCTCTGGCGGCCGGCCTCGGTTGCCGGGCGCTGGTGCACCGTTATTCCCCGGTGGCCAATGCCTTGGGAACTGCAGTGGCCCGGCCCACCCTTTCCTTGCTCTTACACGCCGACACAGAACAACAAATCTATTCCCTAAATTTAGAGGGGATCACCGGCAAGTTTGACCCCGGCTGGCAGCTGACCGATGCCAAAAAACTGGCGCGAAAACAGCTGCAAAAGATTGCTGCCCAAAGGGGCATTGCAAGGTATGCAGACCGCTATGAATTTTTTCTGGAGGAACAATTTAATATGATCCGGGGCTGGGCAACAGCAGGCAAGCTTTTTGATGTTGGGGTCCAGATTGCTTCCGGGGTTATTGAAGAATTTAAAGGGGTGCAGCCATGAAAAGGAAAAATGGTAACAGCAGTGTTTACCCAGCGGCCCAAAAAGCAGTTGCCCGGACCGGCCTGGTTTTTTTCCCGGCCTTCGACTGGGCTATTTCCCCTACCCACCCTGAAAGGGAAGAAAGGCTTCTTTATACCAGGGATCAGCTTTTTGAGGAAGGAATTATGGATCTCCCCCAAATCCGCCAGTACCAGCCGCGGTTAGCCGCACCAAAGGATATTGCCCGGGTACATTTTTGTGTGCCCACTATCGAAACGCAGGCGACAGAGGCACACCTGATTGCTGCCGGTGGAGCACTGGTCATTGCCGATGCCCTGCTGAAAAAGGAAATTAAAAACGGTTTTGCCCTGATCAGGCCCCCGGGGCACCATGCCATGCGGGTAGCCCACGGTAATCGCGGTTTCTGTAATATTAACAACGAACCGGTGATGGTGGAATACCTGCGTCAAAAATATGGGCTGCGGCGTGTAGCCATTGTTGATACCGACGTTCACCATGGGGATGGCACGCAGGACATTTACTGGCATGACCCGGATACCCTTTTTATCTCTTTTCACCAGGACGGGCGCACCCTTTACCCCGGCAGTGGCTTTACGAATGAAATTGGCGGGCCGCTGGCCGCGGGAACAACCCTTAACATTCCCCTGCCACCCGGGACGACCGATGAAGGTATTCTATTTGTTTTGGATAACCTGGTGCTCCCCGTTTTGGAAGAATTTCAGCCGGAACTGATTGTGAATTCTGCCGGACAGGATAACCATTACAGCGATCCGCTGGCCAATATGTCCTTTTCCGCCCGCGGGTATGCCCTGTTAAATGAAAAGCTTGCCCCGGATATCGCTGTGCTGGAGGGAGGCTATTCGATTGAAACTGCACTTCCGTATGTCAATATGGGCATTATTATGGCGATGGCCGGCATTGACTATTCCCACCTTTATGAACCTGATTACCAGGAACAGTATCTGCGGGAGGAGCGGGGAGGGTTAAAGGTACTGGAAAAAACTGTACATGAGCTGCACGCTGTTTTTCAACAGCGTCAAGGTTTGGTGGCAGCTGCCCGCCAAAAGGCCGGTTCACTGTTACAAAGAAAACGCCAGATTTACTATGATACCGATCAGATTAGGGAAACGCAGCTGGAAACGCTCAGGGTTTGTGATACCTGTCCGGGTTATCTGTTGATTGATTCAGAAGCTTCCGGCCGGAGGACAAATACCAGGGCTTGCTGTATCAGTATCCCCCTCCAGGGTTGTTCCAGCTGCCAGCAGGAAGCCCGGGCTCATTATGACAAAATGCGTAAGGATTCCCCGGGGTACTTTGACCATCTCTATCTTCAGGACAGAACGGCTGATTCTTACCGGCATTACAACTATCAAACCAAAGAAGAGGCTGTCATCGCATGAAAGTCTATGTGTCAAGCCGGGCTGGGCCCCGCCCACCAAACCGTGGAAGAAGCCGCTGTTGCAGGGAAAGGCTTCAGCCGGAAATAAAAACGATGAAAATGGTTTGTGTATCTTGGACGCGGTACGGGCCTTGGGCCGCCTGGTGCCCGGGTGTCGGTTTTTGTCTATTGAAAGGGGAGGGCATTTATGATATAATTGTTCATACAATTACCAAGATTGATAATTGAGATGATTCTATGAAATAATTAAACAAAGATACTTTTTTAGTATATTCAATTAAACTTAGACATTATTTGCTATTATTTTTGTTAATTTTACCTGTTTATTTTGGGAAACAGGTTTTTGGGGGAGGGCAGGCTTTTTTGGAAATTAAGGGTACTGTAAATTTAGCAGATCTTTTTGAGCACTCCGGCGACGGTTTCTTTATTGCCGATGCCCGGGGGAAGCTTCTTTATTGCAATCCGGCAACCAACCCATTGGTGGGTATGGATCTGTTTGCATATGAAAACCTGGGGGTCTTGCTCGCGAAAAAAATAATTGACAGATCAACAGCCCTGGAGGCTATTCAAAAAAAAAGTGCTGTTACCGGGGAGGTCAAATGTATTACCGGCCAAAAAGTGATCGCCACTTCAGCACCTGTCTTTGATCTTTCAGGAAAACTGGACAAGGTCGTCTGCAACGTCAGAAGCTATGCCTCCTATGTAGAGGCTAAAAATAATAATCCCCAGTTGCGGTCCGGCGGCAAAGTAAACTTTAAAGATCCTTATAAAATTATACAGATTAAAGGCCAACATTCTGATTATGAATTAGTATTTGGCAGCAGCATGATGGAAGAAATAATTGACTTGGCAGTCAATTTAAGTAAAGTGGATTCCACCGTGCTGTTGCACGGTGAAACAGGTGTGGGCAAGGAATTGATTGCGCACCTTATTCATGTGCGCAGCCCCCGCAATATGACCGGTCCCTTTGTTAAAATAAACTGTGCCTCCATACCAATAAACTTGGTAGAAACTGAGCTTTTTGGTTATGAACCGGGCTCTTTTACCGGTGCCCTGAAAAGGGGTAAAAAAGGCTATTTTGAACTGGCGGCCGGGGGAACCCTTTTTCTGGACGAAATAGGTGAGTTGCCGCTGGCAGTTCAGCCCAAATTACTGAATGTTCTGCAGGACAAACAGGTGTCCAGGGTGGGCGGTACAGAGTTGCTGCCTGTGGACGTGCGCATCGTGGGGGCTACAAACAGGGATCTTAAAAAAATGGTTGAGGAAGGCAAATTCCGGGAAGACCTCTATTTCAGGTTGCATGTTGTCCCCATGGAGGTGCCCCCCCTGCGGGAACGCAAGGTGGAAATTCCGATGCTAATCTCCTATTTCCAAGATAAATTCCTGGAGAAATATGCTATCAGAAATAAAAAAATAAGCCCGGAGGTTATCAGACATTTATACTGGTACCCCTGGCCGGGCAACATCAGGGAACTTGCTAATTTGGTGGAACGGCTCCTGATTGTTGCCAAGAAAAATGTGGTTACTGTTGCCGACCTCCCCGCTCCTTATCTTGACTATGCAGGGCATCAACCTGAGGACCGGTTTACAGTTCATGATATTGCCCCATTAAAAGAGATGACCAGGGAATTTGAATTGGCGGTGATTACCAAGGCCATGGAACAAAGCAAAAGTCAGAAAGAGGCTGCGGAAATGCTGGGCATCAGCTTTTCCAGTCTTTCCAGAAAATTGAAAGGATAGGACAGGGGTCAGGATCAGTTTTTCGGTGTGCCTCGTCCAACCTGTTTTCTGCTCAAAAAATTTGGACAGCTCCTTTGGGAACTGCTTTTTTTATTTTAATATAAAGCATATTTACACATTTCAGTTTTGCAATTATTTTAAAATAAGTTTCATAAATGAGTTGATTTTTTGGCAGGTTTCAAGGAGGGCCACATGGCCCAAAGAGCCGTTAAGTACCGGCCTCATCGCATCTGCAGGACAGGGCGGCTTCAGCTGGCATCCATTTTGCATAATTAATTATTAAAATTAGTGGGACTCTTTAAAGTTTTAAAACCTGTGGGTTTTTTGCCGCAAAAAAATCTTTTTAGCAATTTTAAGCAAAATGGTTCTGAAACTGCTTTGGCACACCCAAACTAAGGTACCCACCCAAGTAAAAGGAGGTTAGAGGAATGTAATTTCAAAATAAGTACTAACATTTTCTGAATTATTTTTGGAATATTAACGGTATTGTTTATTGTGGGCATTAAGCCTATTAAAAATTATAAATTTACGGGGTGATCATATTATGAAAAATGAATCTTTCTTTAACATCGCGGATTACTTTTTAGATCGGAACATTCGACAGGGCAGGGGTCACAAGGTAGCCATTTATACCGACAGGCGCAATTATACTTACAGTGAAATTCAGGAAATGACCAATAAAACAGGCAATGCCTTCCGTGAGCTGGGCATAGAAATCGGCGACCGGATTATACTGTTGATGCTGGATGAACCCCAATTCTTCCCCATGTACTTCGGGGCTATCAAAATCGGCGCTGTACCCGTTCCCATTAATACAATGCTTACCCCCAACGACTATGAATACCTGCTAAATGACAGCCGGGCCAAGGCATTGGTAATTTCTGAGGAACTGGTGCCGTTGATTAATGAAATTAAAGGGGATCTCCTCTACCTCAGGGATATGATTGTTGTTGCCGATGACGAGCCCCAGGTTCCTTTCCGACAAAAAGTCAAAAATGCTTCCTCCGTATTGGATCCTGAATATACAACCAAGGATGATGTGGGATTCTGGCTTTACAGCTCAGGCTCTACAGGCCCCCCCAAGGGCGCTGTGCACTGCATGGAAAGCCCGCTGGTTGCCGCAACAAATTACGGCAAAGGGGTGCTGGGGGTAACCGAGGATGATATCTGCTTTTCGGCAGCGCGGCTGTTTTTTGCCTACGGCATTGGTAACAGCGTGTTTTTCCCCATGGCTGCCGGCGGCTCCGTGATTTTAAATAAATCCCGCCCAACTCCCGAAAGCGTATTCAGCACACTCGAACGTTTCCGGCCCACCATTTTCTTTGGTGTACCCACCTTGTATGGGCAAATGCTCGAATATAAAGCACGCCAGGATAAGGAAAAAGGTGTGGATCCCGATCCTGAGGTCCACGAACTTTCTTCTGTAAGAATGTGTGTTTCGGCTGGAGAAGCCCTGCCGGAAGATATTCTCCGCCGCTGGAAGGAACGCTTTGGCGTTGATATTTTGGATGGCATTGGCTCTACAGAGATGCTGCATATCTATATTTCCAACCTGCCCGGTGACATCAAGCCAGGAGCCTCCGGTAAACCGGTTCCCGGTTATGAAATTAAAATTGTTGATGACGAAGGGAACGAAGTTCCCCAGGGGGAAATAGGCAGGCTGTTGGCAAAAGGCCGCAGTGCCGCCCAGAATTACTGGCGCAAAGTGGATAAAACCCGTTCCACCATGCGGGGGGAATGGCTT
>JBMNNQ010000138.1:0-3154 GCA_050942615.1 Dethiobacteria bacterium
CCACACAACATCTTATTTTTCCTTTCTAGACTTAAAAATACCTGCAGGCAACAGTTTACCCAAATATCAAAGGGCCGGCGGCAGGCAGGAGGAGGGATGTGACAGGGGGCCGGTTCTCCTGGCACATCCGCGGGGCCTTGCCCAAAAAGCCACAGGTATCAGGGGGTCGGTTTGAGGTGACAGGGGGCCGGTTCTATTGACACCTTTCCAGGGCACCCCCGCAATAATTATTGGGTTACCGTCGGGAAAGGGATCAGGAGTCAGGTGCTGGAATGGTTACGACAGTCCCTTGAAGCAGGTGCATGGATGAAAGCTTTTTCCTGCCCTTTCTACATTAAGCAGTCCCCTTATCCCCTTAATATAACGTTTTGGCTGTTAACTACCGGATAAAAATAGCCATGCCCGTCGGATTTATAGATTTTTGCAATCAGCCTGCCTTCTCTTATAAAAATAATCTATAAGCCATATTTTATACTATTTGTTATGCTTAAAAGGTGAAGAAATATGATGATGTCTAAAATAGGATTATTGCCTAAAATGAAATAAAGGGGGAAAAACAGTTGATTCATAAAGAAATTGACAGCAGGGGGTTGCCCTGTCCACAGCCGGTGTTAAACACCAGAAAGGCCCTAAATGAACTTTTTCAAGGGGGGCACCAGGAATTTACCCTCACCGTGATTGTGGATAATGAAGCGGCAAGGGAAAATGTAAGCCGCTTTGCCGGCACGACGGGATGCCGGGTTACTGCAGAAAACAGGGAAGGCGGCATTTATCTGCTGATTCAAAACACCGCCGAAAAAGGTGATTACAAAGAAAGCAGACTGCCAGAGGCGGCGGTATCCTGTGACTACCCGGGCGGGGCGCCGGCAGGCCAAACAATTTTTCTTATTACCTCCCCAACCCTGGGGCAGGGCAGCGAAGAGCTCGGGAAAATGTTGATGCGCAGCTTTATGTATTCCCTGCAGGAACTGGAATCTTTACCGGCCAAAATGTTGTTTTTTAACAGCGGTGTTTTCCTGACCACGACAGGGAGCCCCGTTTTAGACGAATTGAAACAGCTAAAGGACAGGGGCGTGGAGATTTTATCCTGCGGTACCTGCCTGGACTACTATCAACTGCAGGACAAATTGGAAATAGGCAGTGTAACTAACATGTACGACACCGTGGAAAATATTAGCTTAGCCACCAAATGTGTCACCCTTTAACGTACTGGGCCCGTTGGGAAGGCTGCTGCTGTTGTGCCGGTGCTTAAATGTGCCAATAGAACCGGCCCCCTGTCACCTCACTCCCTTGTTTGTGCCAATAGAACCGGCCTCCTGTCACCGCCACGTCTGGCTTTAGCAGCCCTACGCCAAAGGCTTGTTTTTGGGCAGGGGGGCGGCTATAATGTAGGTAGCTGTTTTTGCTACAATCTTGCTACAATTTTGCTACAATTTTGCTACAAATATGCTATATTTTTGTAAAGAAAGGCTGGTTTGGGAATAGATAAAGTGATGGGCAGATATGAACAGCAATCTTTTGATGTTATTGTGGTGGGGGCGGGCCATGCGGGCTGTGAGGCGGCGCTGGCGGCTGCCAAAATGGGTTGCGATACCCTGCTGGTGACCCCCAATTTGGATCACCCTGCTTTAATGGCCTGCAACCCCTCCTTGGGGGGGCCGGGCAAAGGCCACCTGATTAAGGAAATTGATGCGCTGGGCGGGGTGATGGGCATTAACGCCGACCGGCATGCGCTGCAGATGCGCAGGCTGAATACCAGCAAGGGACCGGCCGTGCAGGCTTTGCGGGCCCAGGTTGACAAAAACGCCTACCAGCGGGGCATGAAGGCTGTTTTGGAGGCCGAACCCCGCCTGACGCTGCGGGAGGCGGCTATTGCCGCCATAATTTGCGAACAGGGGGCGGTCAAAGGCGTTTTTACCAGGCAGGGCAGCACCTACCTCTGCCAGACCCTGGTCTTGGCGGTCGGTGTCTACCTGCATGCCGAAATTTTTGTGGGGCACAACCACTTTCCCGGCGGCCCGGGCAACCAGAGCCCCGCCAATGAACTGGCGGAAAGCCTGCGGCAATTGGGTTTTAAAACTGATCGCTTCAAAACGGGAACCCCGCCCCGCGTCTACAGGCGCAGTATTAATTTTGCAGACCTGACGCCCGTGCAGGGGGAAGCGGGGACCGGCAGTTTTTCCTATGCCACAATAGGTAAAGAATTTAAACAGGAGCCCTGTTTTCTGACCCATACAAATGAACAGACCCACCAGCTGATTTTGGACAATATAAACTACGCGGCGATCTATTCCGGTTTGATGGATAGCAGTAAAGGCCCGCGCTACTGCCCGGCCCTGGAAGATAAAGTGGTCAGATTTACCGACAGGGGCCGGCACCCGGTTTTTATAGAACCGGAAGGGGCGGAAACTGAAGAAATGTACCTGCAGGGGGTTTACACGAGCCTGCCGGAAGAACTGCAATATACCCTGCTGCGCACGATCCCCGGTTTGGAAGAAGTTGTTATTACCCGCCCGGCCTTTGCGATTGAGTACGACTATTTTCCCCCTACGCAGCTCCAGGCTACGCTGGAAACCAAGCAAATCAGGGGCCTTTATTTTGCCGGCCAGATCAACGGCACCACCGGCTACGAAGAAGCCGCCGCTCAGGGGCTGATCGCTGGTATCAACGCCGCCCTTTCCTGCCGGGGCGAGGCCCCTTACATCCTGGCCCGGACGGAGTCCTACATCGGTGTCCTAATCGATGACCTGACGACCAAAGGGGTTATGGAACCGTACCGCATGTTTACAGCCCGCTGCGAACATCGCCTGTTGCTGCGGCACGACAACGCCGATCTGCGTCTTACAGAAAAAGGTTTCCAGTTGGGGCTGGTGCCTGCAGAACGCTATGAACGCTTGCAGGTCAAAAAGCGCTTGCTGCGGGAAGAAAAGGAAAAGCTCTGTGGTATCCGTTTAAATCCCACGGATTCCCTGAACGCCGCCCTGGCAGAAATGGACACCGCCCCCCTGAATAAACCACAAAGTTTAGAAGAGCTGCTGAAAAGGCCGGAATTAAATTACCAAAAGTTAGCCGGGGTGCTGGACAAGGAGCAGCGCCGGCAGCTTTCCGCCGACGAAGAAGTGATCCGGGAAACAGAAACGCAAATTAAATACGC
>JBMNNQ010000139.1:0-3136 GCA_050942615.1 Dethiobacteria bacterium
GGCGGTCAACCTTACACCGCGCCCTTCGATTTCCTGGTAATCCACACTGTTATCTTTTAAGCTGCCGGCCTTTACCGCTGTTTCTTTCTGATAAGCCTTCTGTATAGAACGGGCAATGGGATGGCTGGAACGTGCCTCTGCCCGGGCGGCCAGCGTCAAAACTTCCTGGGGGGTAAAGTTGTGGGCAGTGTAAATTTTTCTCACTTGAAAATGTCCCCCGGTGAGGGTGCCTGTTTTATCAAAAACAACGATGCGGATCTTGGTGAGGGCTTCTAAAAAATTAGCGCCTTTTACCAGTATGCCGCTGCGGGAAGCGCTGCCCAAGCCGCTGAAGTAACCCAGCGGTACAGAAACGACCAAGGCGCAGGGGCAAGAGATAACCAGCACGATCAACGCCCTGTAAATCCATGTTTTAAAGGTGGCCCCCGGAATTAGCAGGGGTGGAAAAACTGCTAAAAACAGTGTTAAAAGTACTACCAGCGGGGTATACCAACGGGCAAAGGCCGTGATTAATTTTTCTGTGGGTGCCTTGCGGGCTGCAGCATTTTCCACCAACTCCAAAATTTTGGCAACGGAAGAATCCTGAAATTTTCGCGTCACCCTGACCTGCAGCAGGCCGCTGCCGTTAATTACCCCCGCCAAAATCTCTTCCCCAACCTTGGCTTTCCGCGGCCGCGATTCCCCGGTCAGGGCAGAGGTGTCCACATAGGAAGAGCCGGCTGTAACTACGCCGTCCAACGGAACTTTTTCCCCGGGCCGGATCTCAATGGTCTGCCCAATGGCGACTGCTTCCGGGTTTACCCGCCGGCAACTGTCGTCTACCAACAGGTTGGCATAGTCCGGGCGCAGGTCCACCAGGGAAGTGATCGCCTTGCGGGAATGGTTGACTGCCTTATCCTCAAAAAATTCACCGATGGCAAAAAAAAGCATCACGGCTACAGCTTCAGCAGGCTGCCGGATGAGGAAGGCGCTGACAGTAGCCACGGTCATCAGAAAATTTTCATCAAAAAGGTGGCGGTTGGTAAGGTTGCGCACTGCCGCGGCGATAACGGGCCCCCCGACAAGCAGGTAGGCGCTGCTAAAAACTCCGTAAGCTCCCCAGCCGTAGGGGGCCAGCGGTGTTTTTGACCAAAGTAGTCCGGTGAGCATTAAGATTGCAGCAATAATAATGCGGGTACGCAGATTTTTATTAATGCTGTTATCCTCTTTCTCATTTTTTTCCCTTTCCGGAGGTTGTCCATGCCGGCTACGCCTATTTTTTTCAGGGACCAGGACTACCCCGGGTTCAACGGTATTAATTATTTCCTGGGCTTGTTGTGTATAAACCGGGTCTAAATTGACTGATTTGGTAGCATAATTTATATGGCAGTTTTCTAACCCGGGGATTGTTTTTAATTTGGTTTCAATTTTCAGGCTGCAGTGGGGGCAATTTAAACCTTCTAAAGTATATTTCATGGCGATGTATTCCTCCGTTTCAGCCAGGCGTGTTGGCCTTTTTTTTACAGTACCTAAACTGCTTGCTATTAAAGACTGTCAGGGAAAACCTTTTTAATCATGCCGCACATGTTCCAGTGCGCCGGTAAATAAGGAAACGATGTGTTCATCATCCAGGGAATAGTAGGTGTTTTTCCCTGCACGGCGGTGTTTGACCAGCCGGGCTGCTTTTAAGAGGCGCAGCTGGTGGGAAACTGCTGAAACGCTAAGTTCAAGGGCTACGGAAAGATCAAAAACACACAGTTCCCGGCAGGAGAGGGCATGCAGGATGCGGATCCTGGTTTCACTGCTGAGAGCTTTAAAAATTTCTGTGAGAGAAGTGCTTTCTTCTTCAGAAAGCATTTTTTTTTGCACGTAGGCTACGTCTGTAGGGTTAAAACAACATCCCGTGCAAGCAGCTTCGGCGCCCCTGTTTTTATTTCCTTTTAATGGCATCCCATAATACCCCTTTGAAAACATTGTAAAAAAAAATTTCAGTAATTTATCTCGTAAATTGAGTATTTGTTCAAATGTTCAATTGTTTTCTTTTAGTCTATGCAATAAACTTTAAAAAAGCAACCCTCAAAAAAAATTAAAATATTACTGAATGTAAAAAAACCCGTCATCGGTAGGGGTTTTTTGGCGGGAGCATAAAATAAATTTTTGCAGCGAAAAAAAATTATAAAGAATAGTCTTGGCAGTATATCTTTGACTACAGAATGTATGACCATGTCTGTTTAACCAGCAGTTAATTTAACATTCGGGTGATAAGGGAATGTTCCCCTTATCACCCTGTTTTAATAAAACGTTAAAAAACTTCACTGAGTTGCTTTTTTTCCACCGGAATTGTTTCGTCCAAGCTTTGGAACAGACGGTAATCAAGATGAGGGAAGAGATTGTCGGTGTCTTCCAATTGCTGCAGCCAGGAAAGGTCGATGTTGTTTGCTTCAATTTGTTTTGCCAGGTTTAAAAATCGGACCAAATGGTTGTTAATTTTATTTTCAGCATAGCTGTCCATTGTTCCTGCAGTAATAATAAAAGGCCAGTCGCTGCTTTGGGCCAGCAGCAGTTCCCGGGCGGCCTGGTTCAAGGCCCTTTTCAATGTTCCTTCTGCCCGGGGGAATTTTGTAGCCAAGGCGATCATTTTATCGGCAGCTTTGTGCAGGTGCCGGTAGATCCAGTCATTTTTACCGTTAAGCCAAACTTCATGGTAGCCTTTGTCGCCCCAGCTGGAAATATTGGGCGTGGCTAACTGTAAAGGATAACCTTGGGCCAAATATTGACTGGGGGTGATCATTTTCAGTTTCCTGGTTTCTGCAATCAGGCGGCAAAGGGCTTCGATCCATTGGGGCCCTTCAAACCACCAGTGGCCGAAAAGTTCGGCATCGTAAGGTGCAACAAGCAGTGGGGGTCGATCCATAATCTCACCGTAGTATTCAACCTGTTTTTCACGATTAAAAAGAAAATTACCGGCGTGTTCCCGGGCTTTACCCTGGGCCCATGCTGGATTGTATGGTTCTTTATGATTGCCAGTACCGGTAATGCGGTAGTATTTAAAACCGGTATTACTTCTTATTCCGGCGGGGTGCAGGTAGCTTCCGATATAGTCCAGATCAAGATCATAACCGATATCGCGATAAAATTCCCGGTAGTCGAAATCTCC
>JBMNNQ010000025.1:0-16869 GCA_050942615.1 Dethiobacteria bacterium
GCCTATACTTACCCATTGTTCCATACCTTTCACCTCATCTATAATTATAGCATATTATAGTAGATAGTGATAGGTTAACATATGTTTTTAGAGGCAGTTTTAGCCTCCTTAAACACTAAACACTGTCCACAAAATCAACAACAGGTGCACCAGCTTTTTTAGCAAAAAACAGATACATTTCCAGATCTTTGCCTGTTCCGGAGGCCAATGATAAAGGATTTTAGATTTTAATATTCCATAACAACAGAATAAATCCCTTCTGAAAAAAGAAAAAAAGTGCCTTACGGCACTATTTACCATCGCTGTCTACAGCTTAACGGGCATATTCTACCGCCCGGGTTTCTCTGATTACAGTAACCTTAATTTGCCCGGGGTAATCCAATTCCTTTTCAATTTTTTTTGTGATTTCCCTGGCCACCTGTGTTGCCTTTATGTCGTCAATTTTTTCAGGCTTGACCATAATGCGAATTTCACGGCCGGCCTGAATAGCATAAGCTTTTTCAACCCCGTCAAACGAATCTGCTATTTCCTCCAGTTTTTCCAAACGTTTAATATAAGCCTCTAATGTCTCGCGCCGGGCACCGGGCCTGGCCGCAGAAATAGCGTCAGCAGCCTGCACTAAAACAGCCTCCATGGTTTGCGGTTCAATATCACCGTGGTGGGCACCAATCGCATTCACCACCTCGGGGGTTTCACGCAGTTTTTTAGCCAGCTTGGCCCCGTTGACAACATGGGGGCCCTCAATTTCATGATCCAGGGCCTTCCCTATATCATGCAGCAAACCAGCCCTTTTTGCCAATTTAATATCAAGTCCCAACTCTGCAGCCATGATACCGGCCAGGTGGGCCACCTCCATAGAATGTTTGAGTACATTTTGGCCGTAACTGGTCCTAAATTTCAACCTTCCCAACGCCTTGACCAGCTCCGGATGAAGCCCGTGCACGCCGGCTTCAAATGTGGCCTGTTCCCCTTCTTCCCGTATTTGGGCATCAACTTCATTTTGGGCTTTTTCCACCATTTCTTCGATGCGGGCAGGGTGTATGCGGCCGTCAACGATCAATTTTTCCAAGGCCAACCGCGCTATTTCCCTGCGAATAGGATCAAAACCTGATAAAATTACCGCTTCAGGAGTATCGTCAATAATCAGGTCGATACCCGTCAATGTTTCCAAAGTCCGGATATTTCTTCCTTCCCTGCCGATAATACGGCCCTTCATTTCATCGTTAGGCAAATTAACAACAGAAACGGTAGACTCCGAAACATGATCGGCAGCATAACGCTGTATAGCCTGGGAAATTATTTCCCTGGCTTTTTTTTCTGATTCCTCTTTAGCCTGTAGCTCAACATCTTTAATCATCTGTGCCAGCTCATATTGTATTTCATCTTTTACCCTTTTTAGAATAACCTCCTTGGCCTCCTCTGAAGTTAACCCGGAGATTCTTTCAAGTTCGAACAGCTGCTGTTGTTGAATCTCCTCTGTTTTTTTACGGATCTGAACAGTTTCTTCTTCCCGTTTTTTTAATTCATCATCCTTTTTTTCCAGCTGCGAGGTTTTCCTGTCCAGGGTTTCTTCCTTTTGCAGGATACGTCTTTCCAAACGCTGTAGTTCTACGCGTCTTTCCTTGGTTTCCTTTTCTAATTCATGCCTGAGCTTATGCACCTCTTCTTTTGCTTCCAATATCTTTTCTTTTTTTTCTGTCCGTGCTTTTTCCTCTGCTTCCTCAAGAATCTTTTTGGCAGCTTCCCCGGCAGACATAAGCCTGGTTTCAGTAAGATATTTAAAAATAAAATAGCCGGCCCCGAAACCTATTAAAATGCCAATAATACCAGTAATTACAGCTAGTAGGTCCAATTAATTTTTTCACCTCCTGTTTCTTTGCTAGAATTTGCTTCAATAAAAAAAACTTCAATAAAAATAAGCTGTGGGTATCACAGCTTAAAATAGAAATGGCCATATTACACCCCCGACACCTCAACCTGAAAATAAACAAAAGGGCGGCAGGGATGACCGGTATATAATTTAGGTTTATATAAAAATGCCAAAAACCTGCTGTGGCATCATAGCTATGGTCAAATCTATTTTAAGGACAGTAAATTCCCAGTAAAACAGGTTTTTACTGTTTCTTAAAGCAATTTTATCCTCTTTAAGAGATTATGTCAAGAAAGAAAAGTTTTCCTCATAGAAATTTCCATTAAAGGAACCCATGCAACTGTTTTGCTTATTTTGCATCGTCAACTTTAATTTCCTTTTCTTTACCGTCTTTTTCCACAACATCTTTATCCAGCAGATTATATTCCAAACGCAGCTGCTTTTCGATCTCCCGAAATAGATCAGTATTTTTCCTTAAAAATTCCTTGGCGTTTTCCCTTCCCTGCCCCAACCTTTCATCCTTATAGGAATACCAGGTGCCGCTTCTGTTAATAATTTCCTTATCCAGGCCCAGGTCCAAAACGCACCCTTCCTGGGAAATCCCTTCCCCAAAAATAATATCAAATTCTGCAGCTTTAAAAGGCGGGGCCAGTTTATTTTTTACCACCCGGGCCCTTGTCCGGTTGCCGATCATTTCATTGCCCCGTTTCAAGGTTTCCATCCTGCGCACATCAATCCGTACAGAGGCATAAAATTTTAACGCCCGGCCGCCGGGTGTAACCTCGGGGTTCCCGAACATAACGCCTACTTTTTCCCGGATCTGGTTGATAAAAATTGATGTTGTTTGTGATTTGCTGATCTGGCCGGAAAGCTTTCTCATAGCCTGGGACATCAACCGCGCCTGCAGGCCAACGTGGGTATCGCCCATTTCCCCTTCAATTTCTGCCCGGGGCACCAGGGCCGCCACCGAGTCGATCACCAAAACATCGATCGCTCCGCTGCGCACCAAAGCTTCTGCAATTTCCAAAGCCTGTTCACCTGTATCGGGTTGGGAGACCAGCAGTTCGTCAATATTTACACCCAATTTTTGGGCATAAATGGGATCAAGGGCATGCTCGGCATCAATAAAGACCGCAAAACCGCCGTTTTTCTGTGCCTCTGCAATAATATGCAGGGCCACTGTGGTTTTCCCCGATGACTCAGGGCCATAGATCTCCACCACCCTGCCCCGGGGGACACCCCCGATGCCCAGGGCAATATCTAGAGACAGCGCCCCTGTGGGAATTATATCAATCGGCTGCCGGTTTTCTGCCCCCAATTTCATAACAGAGCCTTTCCCAAACTGTTTTTCTATCTGCAACAAAGCCGTATCCAAGGCTTTTTTCTTTTCCACCCTTCCCGCACCTCCTTGCATAAACTATTTCTATACTAAACATCTGTTTGGTCATTTTAATTTAATAGTTCTCCAGCTCCCGGGAAACTTCCTGCTTTTTAAAATTATTTTTTAAATAAGAACTCCTTTACCGGCGTATAAACAGGCCCTGTGGGGTATAGTCTGCTTTGCATTAAACAAAACCGATCTACCTGTAATTTATTTTTACATATCCAGGGCGCGGTAAAAACATCATTTGCGGCCGCAAAAAAATCCCCTTTTTTCTTTTTTCGGCCCAAGGTGATATGCGACCGGAACTGTTGCCTGTAACCCCTGCGGGATTTACCCCCGCCATGTTGCTGAAAACCTAATATTTCCAGACGTTGCTCAATTTCCCTCACCAAATTACCGAGCTGAGAGGCCCCCTCCCCTACACCTATCCAGAATACCCGGGGGTTGTCCAAGGAAGGGAAGGCCCCCAAGCCGGCCAGGGAAACGGTAAAAGCAGCTGTTTTTTCTCCAAGTTCCCGCAGGGGTTTTTCCAAAATACCCGGTACAGCATCATCCTGCTCCCCCAAAAATTTTAGGGTAATATGCAGCAGGTGCGGTGCAACCCAGCGTACCCCTTTTATTTTTTTGCGCAGCCTGTCCTGGATCTGCGCCAGCTCGGCCTGTAATCCAGCCTGCAGGTTTACTGCCAGAAAAATCCTCATGGTATCCCCTTCCGCTTTATATAATTCCCTGATCCCCACCAATCTCCTGCAAAAAAATTTAATCAACAAAAATAAAGCGTTCCAGGCTGAAATTTAACGGAAATTGTTCCACTTTGATCAAATCTGCGCTAAAAGGAATGTAACCTTTTCCTTCTTTATGAAAATCCAACAGAACCAGGCTGAAATTAATATCCAGGTTCTGAATGCCCCGGATACCGGAAGCGCCGGTAGAACCGGCATTTATTTCAATATACCCTTCATTTTTTTTAATATAAGGTTTATGCAGGTGACCCCCCAAAAGCAGGTTGCCATCCTTACGCAGGTATTTAAACATTTCGGGGTTGTGGGTGGCAATAATGGTTGTCTCCCCGCTGGAGGCCACGTTCGCTGCCAACTCCTGTGCTTTCCTTTCCATCAGGCCTTCATCTGGAATAGAAGGTACACCTGAAAAGGAAGCCGGATCTGCCAAACCTGCAATTTTTAAATTCGCTATTTCAAGATCACCGTTTTCAAGGACAATTACGTTTTCCATTTTTTTAAGTTGTTCCACGACCGGCCCGGATTCATGGTTCCCCGGAATAAAAACATAGGGCACCTCAATTTCTGCAAAAAAACCGGATAAAAGTTCCAGTTCCAGTTCTGTACCATAATCCACCATATCCCCGGTATCGATAATCAGCTCCACATTGAAGGTTTCAACAATACGCCGGATAAAATTAAAGGCTGCCGGGTTATTATGAATATCGGAGACGTGCAGGACTTTAATTGTATCTTGTTTATGAGCCAATACTGTGTTTTTTTCCACTTCATTTTGCAAAAAATAGATATTTTCCACTACCTCTGTAAATTGAGATCCCATTTTTTCAACAACTGCAACCCCCTCCTGCAGAACGTGAAATACCAGGGGAGCAGCCTCTAAAGCCCCCTGGTATTCGGCTTCCAAAAATGCCGCCGGTCTATAGGATAAAAAGGCGGCAGACAAAAGCAACAGTAATACCAGAAAATTAATCAAACCCGTCCCAAACAGTTCTGCTTTGCACACGCGCCGGCGTGTCCAAAGCAGTGCCGCGGCCATACCAATTAAAAAAACCAAAAACAGAAGAAAAGTAAGGTATTTAATTATATTTTTTTTAATTTCCTGAAACAGTTCCCCCGACCAGAGGCCTGTTGACAGCGCATTGGTGTTTTTCGTAAACTTAGTTAATTCATCTTTATTGACTATATTTACACTTTTTAAGGTCAGATAGAAATCGAGGGGGGGCAGATGGGTGGCAGCGGTAAGTTTCCCCAAAGGCGGCAGGTAAATGATTGTACGCCCTTTTCCCCAAAATTTTAGCCCGGCCTCAAGTTCAAGTGCACCGGCGGAAAAATTGACAGGGCCTAAAAATTGGATAACAAGCAGCATCAGCAGGAGACCGGAAAAGATTTTCAGGACAGTAGTATTAAATAGCTTCCTTTTTAAATTCATCTTTCTTCTCCGTTCCCAGCAGGCTGCGCAGGTATTCCCCCCCGATTCTTTCTGTTTCCACCAAGCAACCGGCTGCCTCTTTAACCAGGTTTTTATATTTTTTAATAATATCCCGGACCTTTTTTTCCTGGCCTTCAAGGATTTCCTGCAAACCCCTATGTAGGGTATCGCCGGGCAGATCCTTCAGGCTGACAATCCCCAGGGAAGACATCCCGGATTTAATAATTTTTTTAGCCAATTCCACAGCCTGTTGAAAATCATTGGCTGCGCCCGTACTGCGGTTGCCAAGTAGCTCTTCTTCGCTGATCGCCCCGCCTAACAAAACAGCAATCTGTCCTTCCAAATAATCCTTGGTATAAATATAGCTGTCTTCTGCCGGCGTTTGCCGGATATAGCCCATCGCCTTCCCCCGGGGTATAATTGTCACTGTGGAAACAGATCCCGGCCGGAAATGTTCGCTGATCAGGGCATGGCCAATTTCATGGATCGCAATGCGCCGGCATTCATCTTTGCCCGGCTGGCGGTCCAGTTTTTCACCCATGATCACTTTATCCAGGGATTCACAAAAGTGTTTTTTATGAATTAATTTGGATTTTTCCCGCAGGGCGGCAATGGCCGCCTCATTGGCCAGGCTCTCCAAATGGGCCCCTGAAAAACCAAAGGTATCGGCAGCAACCTTTCGCAGTTGAACATCCGCAGCCAAAGGCTTGTTCCGCGTATGCAGTTTTAAAATCTGCAGTCTGCCCTCAAAATCAGGTAGTTCGACCTGTACAATACGATCAAAACGGCCGGGACGTAATAAGGCATCATCTAAAAGATCCGGCCTGTTTGTAGCCCCAATTAACAAAATACAGAGCTTGCCGTCCAGGCTGAGGCCGTCCATTTCCACTAGAAGCTGGTTTAATGTTTGTTCATGCTCCAGATGAGAGGTGCTGCCGCGCCCCCGGCTGGCCCCTAAAATATCTATTTCATCAATAAAAATGATCGCGCTTTTTTTTGCTTTTTTCCGGGCACCGCTTTTAGCTTGTTGAAAAACCTGCCGCACCCTTTGGGCCCCCACACCGGCATACATTTCAATAAACTCGCTGCCGGCAGCAGAAATAAAGGCCGCATTGGTATGTGAAGCAGCCGCCTTGGCCAACAGCGTTTTACCCGTGCCCGGCGGCCCGACCAAGAGAATACCTTTCAAGGGCCTGATACCCATCAAATCAATTTTTTCCGGCTCCCTGATAAAATCCAGCGCCTCGAGCAGTTCCCGTTTCGCAGAATTTTGCCCGCCGATATCACTAAAATTGGTACCGGTACCTGCTTTGGAATCATGCACATTCAAGGGGGCAAATTGCTTGATTCCCCCCCTGCTTTCAAATGCTTTATAAAGAAAAAACAGCAGCCCCAAGGCAAAAACAAAAGGAAAAACATTATAACCCAACCAAAGCAAGCCGGCGATTAACCCTAAAATAACCCCCGCAACGATCTCCTTAAGCATGCACAGACCCCCAAAACAAAATGAATGTTGTCAAAAAATACAAAAAACTGCTTTAAATATATACTTGGGCCTTACACACAACCAGTTTACATAACATACTTTCACAGTTGCATTATAACAAAGATCGCCGTTTAAAAGCAAACCTAACATCCTTTTAGCAGCCCAAATTACGCCCTAAAGCGGTTCTGTTGCTTTTTAAGCGGCCTGGCCGGCCCCTGTGGCATATTTTACCGGAATAACCTCATAAAGATTGCTCTTGGAGGTTGCCAATAACAGGTATATTCTCTTTTGATCCACCCAGAGGCTGTAGTTTTTCAAGTCTTCTTCCTGCTCCAACTGCCTAAAAACTTCTTTGCTCATCGCCCCATAGTTGCCAAGCCTTTCCCCTTCCAGGAGTGCAAAATGTATTTTGGCATAAACCGACTCCAGGTAAGGATCCCTGTTATCTGTCAGGGTTAGCTTATAGGAATCCTGTTTGTAGGTTGCAATCAAGACCTCTTCAATATGGTTGTAGGTTTTTGGCAGATCCTCCACTGCATTTAAAACGATACAAACCTCCGTTTCCTTGCGGCCGTCATTGATTAATGCAACATCATCCACCCCTTCAATTTGCAAAAGCGTCCCCGCCAAAGGCTCTTTAACCCGGCGTTGCTGGTGCCAGACGTTAAGACCATAGATGCAACCGCAGGTAAACAGAAATACCAGGAAGACAACTACATATTTACGGGAAATACGCATTTTTATCAGCTCCGTATAAACACAGCGTGTTTACATAATACATTATCCATTATAACAAAAATCCTGCCTTTAAAACAATGTAAAAAACACCATCAGGCAGGACTACCGTAACACCTTTCTACTGCCGGCCCCCATCAATAGATATTCCCCGTCGAAAAAATATATTTAACTGTCGGTTTAATATTTTGTAGGCTACACTGACTGATCCTTCGCTACCGCCATGAGATCATATATACCTGCCCCGGTTATTTTTACACGCAAAAATTCCCCGGGTTTCGCTGTGGTAACCCTGCTGATTATAACCTGGCCGTCCACTTCCGGTGCCTGGGAAAACATCCTGCCCCGGGCGCTCTTTTTTTCCCTGAAACAAGAGTCAACCAGCACCTCAACCTCCTGCCCCAATAAAGGGCGGTTAAAATCACGGGAAATTACTTTTTGCTGTTTCATAATTATTTCATGCCTCTGTACAGCCGTTCCCCTTTTTACCTGCGCCGGCATTTTATAGGCAGCCGTCCCCTTTTCCGGGGAAAAAGAAAAAGCACCCAACCTTTCAAAAGGGTGTTCACGCAGAAAAGTCAGGAGTTCGGTAAATTCCGCCTCTCCTTCCCCGGGAAAACCGGTCATGACAGTTGTCCGCAACACAACCCCCGGTATCAGGTCCCGCACTTTGTGGTAGAGAAAAACAATTTCCTCCCGCGTGGTTTTTCTCCCCATCCGGTGCAAAATTTTGGTATTGATATGCTGAATGGGAAGATCAAGGTATTTACATATTTTGGGCTCCTGCTGCACTGTTGCAAGCAGATCGTCTGTAACATGCGCCGGGTGCAGATATAAGAGCCTGATCCATCTCACACCCCTGATTTTACAAAGCTGGCGGAGCAACCCTGCCAGCATAGGCCTCCCGTATAAGTCAAGACCGTAGGCCGCTACATCCTGGGCAATCAAAATTATTTCCCGGGCCCCCAGTTTCTGCACGCCCTGCACTTCTGAAACAAGGTCTTCAATCCTTTTGCTGTGCAGTTTTCCCCTTAAAAAGGGAATCAGGCAATAGGCACACCTGTTATTACAACCTTCGGCAATTTTGATATAAACGCTTTGCGGGGGGCGGCTTAAAAAACGGCTGCTGGGCAATAATGCAGGCCTTCTGGGATGCACACCGGGGAAAAAAGCCTTTTGCAGCAGGTGCGGCAGTAGATGATACTGTTTAATCGGCACACACAGATCTACTGCCGGCAGCTTTGTCTCTATTTTATGCAGGGCAAAATATTGAACAAGGCAGCCGACAACAACTATTTTTGCCAGCTTATGCGCCGGGGATCCCTTAATTTTCCCCATGGCCCTGATCACTGCAAAGGCTTCGCGGCGCGCCTCTTGCAAAAAAGCACAGGTGTTGATCACCACAAAATCAGAATCGGCAGGCTGCTGAATCAGACGGCAACCGGCGCGGCTTAAATTCCCGATAATTTCTTCCGAATCAACCAGGTTTTTAGCGCAGCCCAGGGATATAAAGCTGAATGTCATTTTTTTTAGCATTTTGGCATCTTCATTCTTTTTTAATAGTAATGTTCACCGGGCTTGTATAGCGGACCAAACTGTCAATTTCCAGATCGTTAACCTTTATCCGGGCTGCCTGCGGATTTCCCAGGCGAATCCAGGTTTCCTGGGCATCGCCTATGTTTTTACTTTCACCGGCATTAAATACCCGGTCCTCCCTTGTTTTCCCGTCCTGCAGAATCCGGACCCAACAACTGCCCGAAAAATGCAGGGCGATCTCCTTTCGCCTGACCCCGCTGAGCGAATAAATTACTTCGCTGCTGTCTTCAGCAACCAAAACCAGTTCCTTTGTTTCGGCTGCCACTTCCAACTCCCCGGCTCGTTCAGCACCCTGAAAAGCCGGTACCCCCTCCTCCCCGGCATTACCTGTTTCTGCTTCTCCTGTTTCTGCTTCCCCTGTTTCAGTTCCCTCAAAAAAATAACCTTCCGGGCGGGGAGCCCTGGATTTATTTTCAGAACTCTGTCCGGAAAGATACCAGATACTGCCGCAGACAACAAAAACAAACAGACCAATCCAGATCAGGGCTGCGCCGGAAGAAGATTTCTTTTCTTTTTGGTTTAAAAAAATATTTTGTCCCTTTTTCAGCTTGTCGCTGTCACCATTTTCTTCTACAGCATGCTTTTTTTTAAACTGCTCGTAAAAAGAAATAATATCGCTGTCGCTGATGCCCACCACCCGGGCATAATTTCGCAAGGCCCCTTTGATATAGATTTCTCCGGAAAACAAAGAGAAATCTCCTTCTTCCAGGGCGAATAAATATTTTATTTGTATTTTCGTTTCCCTGCTGATGTCTTCTATGGTCAAGCCCTTTTCTTCACGAGCCTCCCGGAGAAATTCACCGATTTCCTTCACCGTATCTCCCCCCCAGGGCTACTTTACTTTACGTCTGCTTTTTTTCCTTCATTGATGATGTTCAGCGCCTGTTCCTTGTTCATTAAAACCTTGCGGGGCTTGCTCCCTTCGTGCTGGCCTACAACACCAAAACGTTCCAGTTCATCGATTAGGCGCCCGGCCCGCGTATAGCCCACCCGAAACCTTCTTTGCACCAGCGAAATGGAGGCCTGTCCTGTTTGTACAATAAGTTCCACTACCTCCGGCAGCAAGGGATCGCCCTTCTCCTTTTTTTCTTCCACCGCAAACACTTCGTCTTCTTCTGCATTGAAGAGCAGCGTTTCCTGGTACAAAGGGCTTCCCTGTTGTTTAATGAATTCCATGATTCTGGAAATATCCTTTTCGCTGATAAAGGCCCCCTGAACACGCAGGGGTTTATGCACGCCGATAGGGTAGTAGAGCATATCCCCCCTGCCCAAAAGCTTTTCTGCCCCCCCCGCATCCAA
Organism: Dethiobacteria bacterium; assembly: GCA_050942615.1. Classification (GTDB taxonomy): domain Bacteria; phylum Bacillota; class Dethiobacteria; order DTU022; family UBA8154; genus JAAZMI01. The sequence goes on from JBMNNQ010000025.1 coordinate 10,540, forward strand.
AATGGTCCGCGAATCTACCTGTGATGATACAGCAAAGGCAATACGGGAGGTAATATTGGCCTTAATCAGGCCGGTAATAATATCCACCGAGGGGCGCTGTGTAGCAATCACCAGGTGTATTCCCGCAGCCCTGGACATCTGCGATAACCTCACAATGGAATCCTCTACCTCTGAAGGAGCCACCATCATCAAGTCGGCCAATTCATCAATGATCACCACGATATAAGGGAGACTGCCCCCACCGGCAGCATCATTTGTGGTGTTTTGACAGAGTTCGTTATACCTGCTGATATCCCTGACACCCTGCCGGGCAAAAAGATCGTATCTTCTGATCATTTCCTTAACCATACCCCGTAAGGCGGCGGCTGCTTTTTTCGGTTCAGTAATTACCGGGGAAAGAAGGTGGGGAACGCCGTTATAGATACTCAGTTCCACCAATTTAGGGTCAATCAGCAGGAATTTAACAGCACCGGGGCTTGCTTTAAAAAGAATGCTGCAAATAATGGTATTGATACAGACACTTTTACCGGAACCGGTAGAACCGGCAATTAACAGATGCGGCATTTTTAAAAGATCGGCAAAAATTGAAACCCCGGCAATATCCTTCCCCAGCCCGATCGTCAAAGGCGAAGGTAAAGCCTTAAAATTTGGATCTTCCAGCACTTCCTTAAGGTAGACCACAGAAATTATCTTATTGGGAACTTCAATACCTACGGCTGCCTTGCCCGGAATGGGGGCCACAATGCGGACATCGGAGGCGGCTAAATTAAGCGCCAGGTCATCGCTTAAACTTAAAATCCTGCTCACTTTCACCCCTGTTTCAGGTTGGATCTCAAAACGCGTGACAGCAGGTCCGGCCTGGATCTCCTTTATTTTAACATTTACGCCAAAGCTTGCCAAAGTATTTTCCAGGGATTTGGCCCTTTCCAGAATAATTTTCTGTTGGTGCTGATCGCGCAACTTATTAATCCTGGTTAAAAGGGCCAGGGAGGGAACCTGATAATTTTGAAATGGTGCCGGTTCCTGTTTAAAAATGGGGTCAGGGTCGAGGCCGCCTCCCCCCTGCCCTCCGGCCTGCAGGGCAACGCCGTTTTCAGGGACTGCTGGTTGGCTGTTTAAGGACTGCTTAACATTATGGTAAACGTTAATGATCGGGTTTTCCTCTTTTTCCGCTTCTTCCTTTTTTCCAACTTCTTTCTCTTCACCCGGCCCTTCTTCCGCACCGGCTTCAAAACTACTGTATTCCTGCACTGCATAATTTTCGACAGGGGGCTCCTTGCTTCCTTCCACCGAAAAAAAGGCAAAAGTGTTTATTATTAACCGCTGCACAAATTGAAAGGATGTTTTGCCTAATTGTTTTACACTGCAGCATATTTCTGTGAGGGAACGGTTTGTAATCAGCAACAAGGCGATCACACCGCCGGCAGTGATCACAATATAGCTGCCCAGGTCCTTAAAAAGGAAAAACAGCACAACAGTCAGGGCCGCCCCGATCAGGCCCCCCCCCTGTTGCTGCCAACCCAGATGAAATGTGGCGCGGTAGAAGTTTTCCCGGGCCAGTGTACCGGGTTCCTGTAAAACAAGCGTTAAGTGCAGGGTGATCGCCAGCAGAAACAAGAGCAGAAGCAGGCCGGCAAAACGGTAATACCTGTTTTCTATTTTCAAAGGGAAAAAGTGGCTGAAGGCCATTACCCCCAGCAAAAAGGGGAAAGCCAGTGCAGCTTCACCTAACAGCGCACGAAAAAAATAGTTTAACAACAGGCCAAAATACCCTGTTTGGGCAGTAAATTGAACCCCGGCAAAAATAAATACCGCTAAAGCAAGCCATAAGATTGCCTTAATTTGGCTGTTAATTTTTTTGCCCCGTATATTTTTTTGTTTTTTTGCTTTTCGGCGTCTTATTCCGGTTTTTTGATCGCTTTTCATGTATTGTTTTGGCACCCCATTAAGGAATTATATTTAAATAGATAACAGGTAGCCGGCTATTGTCAGGAAGCCAAGGCCCCAGCAGTAATAGGCCATATAATAGAACCGGCCTGCATTTAAAAGCTTAATAAAAAGAGTAATGGCAAAGATCCCTGCAATGAAAGCAACCAGGGTGGCCACAAGATAGGGATAAAAAACTACCAAATTGGCGGTAGCCCCCAAAAAATCCTTCATTTCCAACAGTGTTGCCCCGGCAATCACCGGCAGGGCCAGTAAAAAGGAATAACGGACCGCCGTTTCCCTGTCCAGCCCCCTCCAAAGGGCGCCCAAAATTGTGGAACCGGAACGTGTGATACCGGGGATAATTGCGATACCCTGAAACAAGCCGATGATCAAGGCGTCCCTGGCATTCATTTTTTTAACGCCTTTGGCTTTAACTTCTATTTTGGAGATCGCCAAAATTATAAAACCGGTTACCAGCAGCGCCAACCCTACGAAATGGGGCTGCTCAAATATGCTTGTAAAAAAGGAGCCTAAAAAGACCCCCATAATTCCGGTGGGAACAAGACCCCACAATAAAAGCACGCCAAACCTTCTTTCTTTTGTGTCCGAAAAAACACCCGTCAACAACTGCAAAATATCCCGCCGGAAAACCCAGATAATGGAAAGCAGGGTGCCGAAATGAACCATCACCTCCAAGGTTACCCCCGGTTGTTTGATACCCAAAAAATTTTGGGCAATAACTAAGTGTCCAGAGCTGCTTACCGGTAAAAATTCAGTCAGGCCCTGTAATAAACCCAGCCCTAAGGCCTCCCAGTAATTCATATTATAATTCCCCCTGTACCACGCATTCTTTAAATTTTAATATTTCTTCCAAGGTTACCTTGGGAACTCCTACCTTTTTATAATATATTCCAATAAATATGCAAATTTGTCAACAACAGGCAGCAGAACTATGGCCCCCAACAAGTTATAAAGCGCGTGTGCATTGGCTACCTGCCGGGGCAGATCTTGTGAAGTAACACTGATTAACCATAAAAAATGCTGCCAAAAAGGAATGATGATTAAAAGTGAAGCAAAGTTAAAAAACAGATGCCCCCAGGCCACCCGCCTCGCCGGTAAAATAGTCCCCCAGGCAGCCAGCAAAGAGGTAACACAGGTTCCCAAATCAGCCCCCAAAATCATGGCGAGCGCCTCCGGTAAGCTGAGCAACCTTTCCTTGGCCAGCACCACCACCATGCCGATCGTTATACTGCTGCTTTGTAAAATTGCTGCTGCCAAAGCGCCGGTGAGGACACCTTTCCAGGGCGCCCCTTTACTGAAGAAATATAGTTCCTGGTAAAAGTTAGTCAAGGATAAAGGTTCCAGGGCAGCAGCCAACAGTTCAATGCCCCCCAGAACTGCCGCCACCCCGGCCAAGACCTTCCCCCCCAGGGGCCTTTTTAAAATTAATTCTGTAATGTAGAGAAAAATCCCTGCTAAAGCCAGGGGCTTAATCAGTTGTCCGGTTTCCAAAGAAAAAAGCTGGGAAGTGATCGTTGTCCCCAAGTTTGCACCAATAACCACACCCAAGCCTTGCTGTAAAGTTAAAAATCCCCCGTTGATAAACCCCACGACCATCACCGTAACGAGGCTGCTGCTTTGTAAAACCAGGGTGGAAACGGCCCCCAGCAGAAAGCTACGGCCGGGCGTGGCAGTATAGGTCTGAAAAAAATCATGCAGCAGCCCGCCTGTAATTTTCTGCAGGTTTTTGCTGACAATTCTAATTCCGCCTAAAAGCAGCAACAAAGCCAATAAAAATTTTCCCAAAATGGCTGGATACATAAACACCCTTCCCCTGGTTCACCCTTTTATAAAAATTTGTATCCCTTACCGGGGGCAATTAGAACCTTTACGGGTAAAAGTGTAGCGGTCAGCGTTAGCCTGCAAATTATTTTTGATAAAAAAACACTGTTTGGGAAAAATAGCAGAACGGAAAGGAGGAGAGGTGTTGGCAGATTTTACTTACAGCAATTTCCCTTCTGAAAAAAAAATCTTTGCAGCAGAAACCAAAAAAACAGAACAACCGCCGGCCACAGAAGAAAAAGAAGCCGCTCCACAGTCTGAAACTGTAGAAAAATTTGGGGCGCTATCTTTGCCGCAACCGGACAATGAAATCTTTACCCTGACCATCATCGGCCAAATCGAAGGACATTTAATCCTGCCGCCACAGAATAAAACAACTAAGTATGAACATGTTATCCCCCAGCTTGTAGCCGTAGAACAAAGCACACAGATTGAAGGTGCCCTGGTTATTTTAAATACCGTGGGGGGCGATGTAGAAGCCGGCTTGGCTATCGCCGAAATACTCAACACCCTCTCCAAACCCACCGTTTCCTTGGTGCTGGGGGGGGGGCATTCCATCGGCGTAGTTATTTCCTGTGGTTGTGACTACTCTTATATTGCTGAAACAGCCACCATGACCATCCATCCCATCAGACTGACAGGTTTGGTGGTCGGGGTGAGCCAGATGTTTGATTACTTGGATAAGATGCAGGAAAGAATTATAGATTTTGTGATCCGCCACTCTCAAATATCGCGGGAAAAATTCAAGGAACTGATGTTCAACACAGGCCAGCTCGGAAGGGACATTGGCACAGTCTTAGTAGGGCATGAGGCGGTGGATACCGGCCTGATTAATGCAGTGGGGGGGATTTCTGCAGCGGTAAATAAACTCAGGGAATTGATACACTTGAAAAAAGAGGGGCAAGGGCAGTGATCATCTACACAACGATACCCCTGGAGGAAATCTTTAAAGAAAGTGCAGATAAAACAGAATATTTACAGCTTCCTTATAGTAAAGGTATTATTGAAGTAGAGCTTATTTCAGCATCCAAAGCAAAAATAGTGCGTTTAATCAGCCACGACCTGAATGACTACCTGCAGCCCCGGTTGCAACCCGGCACTGAAATCAGGCTCAAATGGGAAATAGACCGCTAATCCGGGTTTGAAACAACCTGCAACCCGCTGAACACCCTGCGGCTTGCCGGAACCAACCGTGCTTAAACAAGCTAAACGACTTTGACCGGTGCCAAAGGGCGCAACGTAAATATTGGGGAACTGGCACTTAAACAAACTAAACGACCTTGACCCCCAATGTTTTTTCCATTTCCTGCAAGGCGAAAGCATGCGCTTCCTGATCGAAAGAAGCTACACAGTTTTTCCTGACCGTGACCTTATAGTGACGCATCCGGGCATCAGCGGCCGTATAAAGAACACAGATCTGGGTGCAGACCCCGGCCAGTTCCAGTTCCTGAACACCCAATTCCCGTAGGGTCAGATCCAGATCTGTGCCATAAAAAGCGCTGTACCGCCGTTTGGGGATTAAAATATCTTCTGCGCGGGGAGCCAGGGCATCAACTATTTCCCCGCCCCATTCCCCGGCCAGGCAGTGCACAGGGAACATTTCAAATTCGGGATCCTGTTTTAAATGGCTGTCCATGATATAAATAACAGGTTTGCCCTCCCGGCGCCATGCCTGCAGACGGGCCCTCACATTTTGCAGCACCACCCCGGCTGCCGCTCCGATATAAAGGCTGCCCTTTTCATCCAGAAAATCACGCAGCATATCAATAATTAAAAGCGCACTGTTCACGTTGATGCACCCTCCCCGAAAAATTTTTACAGTCCCTGCCCCTGTCTGCTGTCAGATCTCCATAATTACCGGCAAAATCATCGGCCTCCTACCGGTTTTCTCCCACAAGAACTTACTGATGGAATCCCTGACGTTATTTTTAATGGTGGTCCAGTCGCTAATCTTCTTCTGTTCCAGGTTTTCAAGTACCTGCGAGGCGTTTTCCCGGGCTTCGTCCAACAGTTCTTCAGATTCCCTGACATAGACGAATCCCCGGGAAAAAACATCCGGTCCGGATATAATTTTTTTTGTCTTGCTGTCCATGGCAATAACCACAATAAATATCCCGTCGCGGGATAAAACCTGCCTGTCACGCAAAACAATATTGCCTACATCGCCCACACCCAAGCCATCCACGAATACACCGGCAGCTGCAACCGAATTTAAAATCCTGCCCTGGTCAGCTGTGAATTCTATGGTAGTCCCGTTTTCCACAATCAGGATATTTTCTTTTTTTATACCCATTTTCTCCGCCAGTTCAGCATGGTGAATCAGATGGCGGTATTCACCGTGCACCGGAATCAGATACCGGGGGCGCAGCAGGCTGAGCATCAGCTTGAGCTCTTCCTGGCTGCCATGCCCGGAAACATGAACACCGGAGGTGTCTTCATAGATAACCTTGGCTCCCTGCCGGAAAAGGTTGTCAATCGTGCGTGAAACAAGTTTTTCGTTCCCGGGAATCGGGTTGGCGGCAATGACCACCGTGTCGCTGGGGACAATCTCCAATTTAC
>JBMNNQ010000140.1:0-3044 GCA_050942615.1 Dethiobacteria bacterium
ACCTCCCTAGTGGGGTATTCATTCTTGCAGAATGTGAGGTTCCTCTTCTACTTCATGACGGGAATTTCCCCCTAAAACCTACAGTAATTTTACACTAACAAACCCTGGTCTGCAGTTCAGTCATTGAAAGCAGTAGAACCTTGAAAAAATTGAACACACCGCTTATTATAATAATAAACAACTGTTTTGTTCTTTTTATTACGAAAACCTTGCCTTTACAAAAAATACTTCACTAAGAGGGATAAAAATGGTGCAGCCGATCATCACCGCCCGGAGGTTATGCAAATTTTATAAAATGGGTGAAATTACTGTCAAGGCGCTGCAAGGAGTTGATCTTGAACTCTTTGCGGGCGAACTGGTTGTCGTCCTGGGTCCAAGCGGATCGGGGAAGAGCACCCTGTTAAATATTATCGGCGGCATGGATCAACCCACCGGTGGTGAACTCTACTACCAAGATCTGCCCCTGCATAAAGCCGGCCCCCGGCAGCTGACCCTTTACCGGCGCCATGATGTGGGGTTTGTTTTTCAATTTTATAACCTGATGCCCAACCTGACCGCCTTTGAAAACATAAATCTTGCCGTTCAGATCTCACAAAAACCCCTTTCCAGCGCAGAGCTGTTGAAAAAGATTGGGCTGGCCGACCGCCGCGATCATTTTCCCTCCCAGCTTTCCGGAGGTGAACAGCAGCGCGTTGCCCTGGCCCGGGCCCTGGCTAAAAACCCGCAGCTGCTTTTGTGTGATGAACCCACGGGGGCTCTGGATTTTACAACCAGTATCCAGATCCTTAAATTGCTCCGGGATTTTTGTCAAGCATATCAGAAAACAGTGGTCGTCATCACACACAATATAGCTATTTCCAAAATGGCAGATCGTATCTTTTTCTTGAAGGATGGCAAACTCGACCGCCTGACCATCAATGCAAACCCGCTGCCGCCGGAAAGGGTGACCTGGTAATGCTCTGGAGAAAAATGCTGCGGGATATCAGGGATCAGAAAGGAACTTACTTGGCGTGTACAGTGATCATTGTTTTGGGGCTGATGGTCTTTACCGCATTTTCCCTGATGGTGCAAAATTTAAAACTTTCACAGCAGGACTTTTACCAAAACCAAAATTTTGCGGATGGTTTTGCCCAGGTTGAAAGCCTGCCTTTCACTGAAATACAAAAGCTACAAGAACTGGAAGGAATAGCACAAGTTGAAGGGCGTTTTGTCACAGATATCCGTGTTTTGTTTCCCGGCAGTGAAGAAAACGTTTACCTGCGGTTCCTTTTTGTTGAACCGGAAAAAGAGAACCGGATTAACGATATGCTGCTGCTGGAAGGCAGCTCCCTGCAGGAAAATAAAACAGGGATTCTTGTAGACAACCAATTCTTTGCCGCAAACAACCTGCGTCTTAATGACAGGCTCGAAATTATTGCCGGCGGCCGGGTTAAAAAACTGCCGATTACCGGTGTGGGCACCAGCCCGGAATTTATCTATGCTCTGCGCACCGCAGCAGATTTCTACCCCTCTCCGGAAACCTTTGGAGTAGCCTTAGTACCCCTAGATTTGCTGCCCACCCTTTTGCCGGGTGAAAACATGTTTAACGATCTTGTTTTTAAGCTGAGCCCGGGTACAGATTTTAATGATTTACAGCAAAGGCTGCAGTACGAGCTGAAACCCTATGGTTTGAAAAGCATAGTTGCCAGGGATGAACAAACTAGCCATCTACTTCTGCAGGAAGAAATTCGGGGGCTGGAAACAATGTCTAAAGCCATGCCGGCGCTTTTTCTCTTGATCGCCGCTGTCATTCTTTATATTGTCGTGCAAAGGATGATCGAACAACAGCGGGGCCAGATCGGCATACTAAAAGCTATTGGCTATACAAACCAGGAAGTTATCCTGCACTATTTATCGCATACCCTGATTATCGGTTTGGCCGGCGGACTGGCCGGGACATTGCTGGGCATTATTCTCTCCTACCCCCTTACCAACCTCTTATTTTATTTCTTTAATATGCCGCTTTTGGTGGGCAAATTTTCCACTGCCTATTATTTTATCTCCGGCATCCTGCTCGCGCTGTTTTTTTCTTTGGCAGCCGGTTACTTAGGTTGCAAAAGGGTGCTGACTCTCCAACCTGCAGAGGCCATGCGCCCACCGGCACCACTGGTAGGAAAAAAAATATGGCTGGAAAAAATTTCTGTTCTATGGAACATGCTCACCGTGCAGGGAATGATGTCTGTACGTAATATCGCACGCAACAAAGGCCGCAGCCTTTTTATTTTTGGGGGCATAACAATTTGCTTTGCCGTTTCCTGCTTTTCCTGGTCAATGAACGATATGATTCAAAAAATGCTCTTCGATCAACACGAAAAGGTGGAAACCTATGATCTGAAGATCACCTTTGCCGCGCCGCTGGAAGAACACCATGTTTCCCGGGAGTTAAGCCCGTTCCCCGGTGTGCAGCATTTAGAGGCCTTGGCCGAAATGCCCGTGACCCTGCAAAACAAATGGCTGGAAAAAGATGTGCAGCTGTTGGGCATCACCCCAAACAGCTCCCTTTACCATATCTTGGATAAGAAAGGGCAGGAGATTGCACCCCCTGTAGGGGGCCTCCTTTTATCAGAGCGGCTGGCCCAGCTTCTTCAAGCCGAACCGGGGACGGTGCTCAACATCAAATCCCTGCCGGGCGATTCTGCCGCCGGGGAGGATGAAGACAAACAGCTGCCGGTTGTGGGTGTTGTGCCGCAGTACCTGGGGCTAAATGCCTATATGGATCTGCATGCCCTGCAGGATTTTTTCGGGGAAGAAGGTCTGGCCACCTCCTTTCTACTGCGCATGGACGAAGTAACATCCATTGCACACTTACAGGAAAAATACAGACAGAGCAGTCTCATCAGTAACATGGATGAAAGCCGGGAAAGAATCCAGAAGCTAAAAGAAATGATGGCTTCTTACGGCAGCATGATCTACCTTTACTCCCTGGTTGGAATCATCTTAGGCTTTTCCATTATTTATATTTCTTCAATTATAACCACCGCAGAGCGCAGCAGGGAGCTGGCTTC
>JBMNNQ010000141.1:0-3013 GCA_050942615.1 Dethiobacteria bacterium
CTTATGGTACGAAACTGGGGTTAAAGTATCTGGCCGGTTTGGCGGGGATGCTTCATGATTTGGGAAAATACAGTGACGAATTCCAGGATTATATCAACAGGGCAGCGTTTTGTCCTGAAGCAGCTACGGTAAAAAGAGGACGGATCGACCATTCCACTGCTGGCGGGAGGCTGCTGTTTTCCATGTTCCATAATAACGGTTCTTTTTATGAGAAACTGCTGGCCGAAATTGTCGGGAATGCGATTATTTCCCATCATGCTAATCTGCAGGACTATATTTCCCCTTTTGTTGAATCGAGCTATTTGCAGCGTGTGCAGGGTAAAGAGCTTCCGGGGTATGAAACAGCGGTTGATCGTTTTTTTCAAGAAGTGATCACAAAGGCGAAATTTGTCAAATATGTCGGGGCTGCTTTAGATGAGTTGATGGAATTTACTGATCATAGCCCAACGCAAACTTTTTTCTTAACAAAATTACTATTTAGTTGCCTGATCGATGCTGATCGGACCGATGCAAGGCAATTTGATGAACAATCTTTAGAATTGGAAAAAGAGTTTCTGCAGCGCCGGCCTTCATTTGAATTTTATTACCAAATGCTCATGCGGCATCTGGTTGCACTCAAAGAAAAAGAGGATGCTGCTGAACCAATTAACCTGCTGCGTTCAGCTATGTCTGAAGAGTGCGAGCTATTTGCGGAGAAGCCGTCGGGTATCTACACGTTATCAATTCCAACCGGAGGGGGCAAAACATTGGCCAGCCTTCGGTATGCGCTGAAACATGCGCAGGAACACCAAAAAGAACGTATCGTTTATGTCGTACCATTTACGACTATTATTGAGCAGAATGCTCAGGAAGTCAGGGAAATTTTGAAGGACGACGAAAATATATTGGAGCATCATTCCAATGTTATTGAGGATGATCAAGAAAATAACATTGAAGGCGATGAACAGTATGATGGCCTGCTTACAAAAAGAACAAAACTGAAGCTTGCCCGCGATAACTGGGACAGCCCTATCATTTTTACAACCCTTGTTCAATTTCTCAATATTTTCTACGCCAAGGGTAACCGCAACACACGGCGACTGCACAACCTAAAGCATTCCATTATCATTTTTGATGAGGTGCAAAAGGTGCCGACGAAATGTGTTTCGCTTTTTAATGAAGCTTTAAATTTTCTAAAAGAAAGGGCACACTGCAGCATTCTTCTTTGTACGGCGACACAGCCCACCCTTGAGAATGTCAAGCACTCTCTTCTAAAAACATCGGAAGGAGAAATTGTCCCGCAGCCGGCCGATGTGCATAAAGCCTTTAAAAGGGTGGAGATTATAGATCGAACGGACAAGCCGCTGACAAATGAACAGCTAGCCAAATGGATTAGCGCCGATGTAACTACATGGGGCAGTACGCTGGTGGTCCTGAATACAAAAACAGTGGTCAAAGATTTATATAAAAGCTTAAAAGAGGGCCCTTTGCCTGTTTATCATTTAAGTACATCCATGTGCGCGACACACCGGAAGGAGCGGATAAAGGATATACGGGCCCAGCTTGAAAAAGAAATTCCATTTATTTGCGTAACGACACCATTGATCGAAGCCGGCGTGAACATCAGCTTTAAATGTGTTATACGCTCCCTGGCCGGGCTGGATTCCATTGCCCAGGCCGCGGGGCGCTGTAACCGGCATGGGAAGGATGAGCTGCAAAATGTATATGTAATTGACCATATGGAGGAGAAATTGGCAAGCCTGCCGGAAATTGAAACAGGCAAGGGGATCTCCGCCAACATTTTAGCAAGGTTCAAAAAAAAGGCGGATAACTATGACGGGGATCTACTTTCTGAAAAGGCGATGCGTGAATATTTTAGCCTTTATTATAAAAAGATGGAGACTGATTTGAACTACTATGTTCGGCAAGTTGATCGGGAAATGACAAAGCTTTTGTTTTCCCTTGCCAAAGAAAACAGTTATGTTACCCACTACCGAAAGAAAAAGGGCGGGCCTTTTCCTTTAATATTAAACGGAAGCTATAAAACGGCCGCTGATCATTTTCATGTCATTGAGCAAAAAACAATTTCTGTTATCGTGCCGTATGGCGAGGGGAAAGAACTTGTTGCGGCATTGAACAGCAGCGATCGGATCGAAGATCTGACTAAATTATTTAGGAAGGCGCAGCAGTATACAGTGGGCCTTTACGCACAGGAATTTGTTCAATTAAAAAGGCAGGGCGCCTTAATAGAGCACCTGGATGGGATGATTTACGAACTTAGAGAGAACTGGTATGGCGATGAATACGGCGTTGACTTGCAAGGCGAAGGCGGGATGGGTTTTACGGGGTGGTAAAAAAGCCCATCCTCTAAATGGACAGGCTTTTTCATCTATACTGCTTATTAATAATTATACTACTTTTTATTATTGCAATCCGCGCAATCAAGCGAAAAAATCTGTTTAATGTATATTTTGATATTCAAAAAAACAATGTAAAAGATGTCTGATTTTTATGAACAAAAACAAAGATTTCATTTGGGGTATTGTCCTCCTTAAAATTATTTTGTTTGTTTTCATTGGTTTTCCACCCCCCGCATTTATTTAATGAATATTCGGGGTGGAAGAAAAATATACCAGTCTTTTTATCCTATACTTGCTCATTAATAGATTATAGTTACTTATTATTGAAAACCTTTTTCCATTCTCCATCCTATGGGCATTATGTTTGACCTATGGCAAAGGAGGTGAATCCAAAGCGTGAAAAACGAAATCCAATTTGAACTATACGGTGATTATGCATTGTTTACAGACCCGCTTACAAAAATTGGTGGTGAAAAACTTTCCTACAGTGTGCCCACATACCAGGCCTTGAAAGGTGTTACCGAATCCATTTATTGGAAGCCAGCCATTATTTTCTTTATCGATGAACTGCGTGTAATGAACCCGATCCAGATGGAGTCCAAAGGAGTGCGCCCGATTGGGTATGGAGGAGGGAATACACTTGCCAATTATACATATTTAAAAGATGTCCGTTA
>JBMNNQ010000026.1:0-16083 GCA_050942615.1 Dethiobacteria bacterium
TTTCCGCCAATTCATCCAATTTTTCTGCATCAAAATCTTTACGGGGCTGGTGGGGGTTGGGTTTAATGTTGTTCAAATCAATTTCAACTGTACCGCCCTTGGCATCACTTTCTTCGGAAACGAGGCCAGCACGCAGTTCTGGAATCAAGGCCCCAAGTCCCTTACCCAATCCCAATTTTTGTTTACTCACCGTTGCATAACCTCCCTTGCCATTTTTTTATACATCTTTGCTCCTTTGCTGCGTGGATCATATTCAATAATTGGCTTGCCGTGGCTGGGCGCTTCACTAAGCCTTACATTCCTGGGGATAACCGCTTCAAAGACAAGCTGGCCAAAATATTTCCGCACCTCGGCAGCCACCTGTGCCGAAAGGTTGGTCCGCTGATCATACATCGTTAAAAGCACGCCACCTATTTTCAAAGCGCTGTTCAAGTGTTGTTTCACCAAATCGATCGTTTTAACCAGCTGCCCCAGCCCCTCTAAGGCATAATATTCACATTGTATCGGCACAAGCACCATATCTGCAGCAGTTAAAGCATTTAAAGTTAGCAGACCCAAAGATGGGGGACAGTCGATAATAATATGTTTATACCTGCCCAGCAATGGTTTGATCATACGGCGTAAACGCACCTCACGTGAGATGGTCGGCACCAGTTCTATTTCAGCCCCCGCAAGTTGAATGGTCGCCGGCATGCAATCCAAATTACTGTGTTCAGTGGGATAAATAACCTTTTCTACAGGGAGTTCATTAATCAAGGCATCATATATACAAATTTTAACCTTATCTTTATCAAGACCTACGCCGCTGGTTGCATTTCCCTGCGGATCAAGATCCATCAATAAAACGCTGTTTCCCAAGGCCGCCAGACAAGCACTTAAATTTACAGCTGTTGTTGTTTTGCCCACCCCGCCTTTTTGATTAACAACTGCTATAATTCCTTCCACTTTTTTCACCCCATCTTCCCCGACAGTTTTTACTAAGAGGATATTTTACATATTCGTTAAATGTGAAAATAGTTCCTTCCCAGGTGGGGGCTGGATATTACACCTCTGTTTTCAAACTATGTTCTAAACCATCCCTTTCCATAAAAAAATGAGCTGTTGAACTGCTACAGCCCATGGCAATAATTATATTGAATTGAATACATCTGTATATTATCAAATTTAGTTTTGTTGATCTTTGGGTAAACGGATACGAATTTCCCAAAAATTATCCTGTTCTATTTCCTCGACCAGTGGTTTAAGCCCTGCCTTACGAATGATACCGAGGGCTTGTCTGATCGTATTTAAAAATATTCGCAAATCCCTGATGATAACCTTACGTTGGTTTACAGTATTTTTTGTAGATTTCACACCATCCTGGCAGATTTTTTGAATTAATTCTTCTGCTTCCTTAACGTTCAGATCCAATTCTAAAATAATTTCTATAACTTCTAGTTGTTTTTCCGGTAAATCCAATTTAAGTAAAGCCCGGGCATGCCTTTCTGTAAGGCTTCCTTTCCTGAGGATATCTTTAACTTCCGGCGGCAACTTTAACAACCGCAGTTTATTGGCAATGGTTGATTGGCTTTTACCAAGCCGCTGGGCCAATACCTCCTGCGTTAAATTAAATTCTTCCATAAGGCGTTTATAACCGTTTGCTTCCTCCATAAAATTCAGGTTTTCCCTTTGCAGGTTTTCGATCAGCGCTACTGCCGCCATCGAACTGCCCTGATAATCCCTGATAATAGCAGGTATTTCGGACCAACCCAGCATTTCACAGGCCAAAAAACGCCGTTCACCGGCAACAATATAATAACCGTCTTTTTCCGGGGTTAAAATAATTGGCTGCAGCAAACCGTAGGTTTTTATTGATTGGGCCAATTCTTTTATTTTTTCTTCTTCAAAGATTACCCTCGGCTGGTAGGGATTATTTTGCACGCGCTCCATACTGACATTACGAATATCCTCTGTAATTTTTTCCCCTTGTTCCAAACCTATTTTTTTTCCTGTTAAATCCCACATGAAGGACACCCCCGGTTTACATTTATTTCCTTTAGGTATTTATGCCGGCTTTTTTGTTTAAAACACAATTTATGGCACCCTAGTGTTAAATTTTGTATTTGCTGTAATAATTCGACATGAGGATTTATTTTCCTTCTTTTTATTAATTTTTATTAAACAAAGGCTTTTTTTGCGGGATACCGTCCCTGCGTGGAAAACATTCCTCTGCGGGGGCTACCTTTTCAAAGATCAAGATAGTTCTCTCTTTATTACCCTGTGGCAACCTGTATTTAACCTGATCAACAAGTTTCCCACCACAGCGAGCCAGTATATTTTCTGCTTGTGTCAGCTCCCGAAAAACTGCCGGACCTTTCCAGGCCCAGAAATAACCACCAACCCGAACAAGGGGCAAAGCTAGTTCCAATGCTGCAGCCAAAGGGGCTAAAGCCCGTGCTGTAACCCAGGCAAAGCTTTCCCTTAATTCCCCCCTAGCCAAAACTTCTGCCCTTTGTTGCCACAAGGTAACTTTTTTAAGCTTCAGTGCCCGTTTGACTTTTTTTAAAAATAAAACTTTCTTACGTGTAGCTTCCACCAGATGAATTTTTAAATGCGGCAATACAATCTTCAACGGAATCCCCGGAAAACCAGCCCCGGTGCCCAAATCCAATAGTTTTGCTGCCGGCTGTACCCTGCCGGCCGGCAGCCAGGCCAGGGCATCATAAAAATGTTCCTCCAAAATCGCCTGCGGCAGGATAATACGTGTCAAATTCAGTTTTCTATTTTCCTGCCGAATTAAGGCCATATATTGTCTAAATTGGAACGCCTTTTCGGCGCTTAAAGGTATACCGCAAGCAAGAAAATATGTCAATATTTCTTCTACTTCCATGATCAAGCCATCCTTTACATCACTTACCGATACAAAATCTTTGAAATATAAGATCCAGAATCTCCGTACCGATCTCTTCCCCGACCAGCTCCCCCAGATACTGCTGCGCACGGCGCAGATCAATGCTAATCAGATCCAGGGGCAGTTTTTTTTCCAGGGCACCCCGGGCTTCTTCCATACAATTCAGGGCCTGTTGCATCAACTCCCCCTGCCGGGCCTCTAATAGCAGTGCACTTTCTTCTGCAGTTGCTTCACCTGAAAAAACTATTTTACTGATCGATTCCTCCAGTTTTTCAAGCCCGCTACCCTGCAGTAAGGAAATTTCCAAAACTTTTTCTACGGAAAATTTCTCTTTAACTTTTTGGGAAGACAGTTTTCTGGGCAAATCAATTTTATTCAGTATAACCAGTACCGCTGGTCCATTATCCCGGGGTATACGCCTATAAATAAAGTAGTCCTCAGGGGTTATTTCCTGGGCAGCATCCAACATAAATAATAGTAAATCGGCCTCTTGAATAGCTTTCCAGGAAAAATCCATACCGATTTTTTCAACCCGGTCTCCTCCCTGACGGAGGCCGGCAGTATCAGTAAGCTGCAAGGGAATCCCCCCGATGTTAATGTACTCCCTTAAAAGATCCCTTGTAGTGCCAGGAACTTCCGTAACTATAGCGCGTTCTTCCCTGACCAGATAATTATAAAGGGATGATTTACCAACATTGGGTCTTCCCATAATAACCGTTTTGAGCCCTTCCTGCAAAATTCTGCCCTGAAATCGTTTTTGCAGCAGCTTTTTCATTTTTTTCAGTAGCAGCTCTATTTTCACATTGATTTGGTTGTCCTTTGCCAGCTCCAAATCAGCATCCTCATGCGCAAATTCGATTTCCACTTCAATTTGCGCTAAAAGAGCGGTAATCCCGGCCCGAATTTTTGCAATTTCTCCGGAAAGCGCGCCTTCTAGGCTCCTGATTGCTGCTTTTAAAGCTTTTTCTGTTTTTGCCCTGATCAAGGTCAAAACACTTTCCGCCTGCACCAAGTCCAACCGGCCGTTCAAAAATGCTCTTTTGGTAAATTCACCCGGTTCAGCCAGGCGAGCGCCCTTTTTTATAGTCAGTTCCAATATTTTTTTCAGGGGGACAACGCCGCCATGAGCATTTATTTCAACAATGTCCTCACAGGTATAAGAATGGGGGCCAGGCATGAAACTGAATAACACTTCATCAAGCTCAGTGTTCTGATCATCTACAATGTGCCCATAATATAGTTTACGTGCTACAGGTTTAAATGATCGCCGTGAGGAGGGAGGCTGTCCGTATTTGCTTTTACGGGCAAATATTTTTAAACCGATATCCAGAGCTTCGCTGCCGCTAAGGCGCACGATGCCAATACCCCCTTCACCGGGGGGTGTTGAAACGGCCACAATTGTATCCTGATAATTTTCCATCGGCATACCCCCAAAAAATACTGATAAAAAATTAGGAAGTTCCCAAGAACTCCCTAAACCTTTTGACAAAAATCTATCATTTCCCCGGCAATAATTTAGCGCGGTGAAATTACTATTTTACGATAAGGTTCTTCTCCCTGACTGGAGGTTACCACATCCCGGTAATTTTTTAAGGTCAGGTGGATAATGCGCCTTTCCTGCGGGTTCATGGGTTCCAAAGCCAGTTCCTTTTTTGTCCTCAAAACCTTTTGAGCTAAGTTTCTAGCCAGATTTTCCAGTGTTTTTTTACGTTTGGAACGGTAATTTTCTATATCGATCAACACACGGCAGTTTGGTGCAGTAAACTGCCTGTAGAGTACAACGTTGGCTAGATATTGCAGCGCATTCAGTGTATTACCCCGTTTACCAATAAGAACACCCAATTCTTCGCCCTTAATTTCCAAATGCAGATTCCCTTCGTCATTGGGTACTACATCAATATGGCCGTTAATCCCGATAATATCCACTACTTTTTCCAGAAAATCTTTGATGTACTCCTCTGTATCCTTAATTACTGTTAACCTTAATTTAGCCGTTTTAGATCCTAAAAATTTAAAAAGCCCCTGGGCCGGTTCACTTAATATTTCAGTTTGAACGTTCTCTTTTTTAACACCCAACTGTTTTAACCCTTCTTCTAAAGCTTCTTCAACTGTTTTGGCACTAACCTCAATGGAGGTCATCTTTTCCTTTTCGCCCCTTTCTTCTTTCTTTTGGAAGTTTTCTTTTTGACTTTGGGGGCTTTCGTTTTTTCTCCTGCCGGTTTCTCTATTTGTTTCTTTTTCCCGGGCTTATCTTCATTTGAAATTGTTTCTTGACCAGCTTGCTGTTCCCCCGCAGGTGTTTCCTCCTGGGCGTTCACCAAACCTGCAGTTTTCTTTTTTCTGCCCTTTCCAAAAACAAAAAGTTGGTTTCCGGCAGAAAAAATTGAGTTTGTAAACCAATACAACACCAGTCCGGCCGGAAACCTGATGCTGATACCGGCAATCATCACCGGAAAAACATAGAGCATCATTTTTTGTTGGGGATCTGTAATGACCATTCGCTGGTGAAAGAAGGTTGCTGCTGCTGCCAGAACCGGCAAAATATAATAAGGATCCTGTTTTGTTAAATCCAGCCAAAGAAAATTTGGGTTAAATGTTTTCCCCATCGCTTCCACAGCTTCAATAATTTGAGCGGGTTCCCGCAAAAGTGTAAATACAGCAATCATAATAGGAAATTGTACTATTAGGGGAAGACAGCCTCCTAAAGGGTTGACCTTATTTTTCTGCATAAACTCCATAGTCACCCTGTTATACGCTTCTTTATCATTTTTATACTTTTCCTGTAATCTTTTTAATTCAGGCTGAATATCCTGTAGTTTTTTGGAAGACTCGATTTGTTTTTTAGTTAAGGGAAAAGTAATAATATTAACTAACACAGTTAGCATAATAATCGCCAAACCATAATTATTATTGGCTAAATTATAAAAATAGCTTAGAATTATATTAATATACCCGCTCAGGGCTTGAATCATCGCGACTCCCCCTTATTCTGCTGCTTCCCTGCCCCGTCAGTCCCCAGGCAAAGGGTCATACCCCCCCGCATGGAAAGGATGACAACGCATAATTCTTTTTATACTTAAAATAATTCCTTTTTTGACGCCAAACCTGTTAATGGCCTCATAGCTATAGCGGGAACATGAAGGGTAAAAGCGGCAACAAGGAGGTAGCAATGGAGAAACAACTTTAATATAAAAACCGATTACCAGCAGCAATGTTTTTTTCATAATACCTGGCGCCCCCAAACCTTGTCGGAAAAATCTATTTATTTATAACGTCATCCCACTATCCTTTACAGGTTAATGCACCCTTTTTAAACGATACAAGTTTGATTACTGTTTACTGCCGCAAAATTAAGTGGTTAACTTTCCCTTGAGCATCAACCGGCGCAAATCTTGTACAGCATCCTTATATGTAAGGTTGCCTGCACTTTTTCTGGCTATAATAACCAGATCATACCCTGTCCGTTTGATCCGGTCTTGTAAAGAACGCATTGCTTCCCTGTAAAGTCTTTTTAAATGATGCCTAACCACACTTTTACCCACTTTTTTACTAACGACTATTCCCAGCCGATTACACTTCTCTTTATTTTTCCTGTAATATAAGACAGTCTTGGCTGTGGATAAAGATCTGCCTTGGCGATAAACTTTTTGAAATTGATAATTTTTGCGCAACCTCTCCAACTTTTTAGTTTCAATTTCAGGCCGGCCATCCTGCTTCATAGTTCTTGCTTTCTTCATCACCTTAAGCAGACAAAATTCTTTTTGCTTTTCTTCTTCTCCTTTTAATAATCCTTCGCCCACCTGGTGTGGACATTCTTTTTAAAAAACCATGATTTCTCTTGCGTTTTCTTACTTTTGGTTGGTATGTTCTTTTCATCTCCTGAAACCCTTCCTTTAGGCAAATTTGTTAATTTTAACCCGTAAAACTCTGAAATTCATTATAACGCATCTTATCTTCACATGCAACTGAAGTTATACCCTCTTTTTGCACTGCCGGCAAACCTTAAATAAATTGCAAATTATTAAATTATATTTTGGGTAAAAATAGAAATTTTCAATAAAAAACAGCTGGTTATACACAGGCGTTTTTATTGCAGCAAGGTGTTTCATCTGTTATTATATTGTTGGGCCCACAACAAACATCGCCTTTCATAGTTATCCACAACTTCTGTGGATAACTATGAAATATTTGTGAATAACTTATGATGGAGGGTTTTATATGGAAGATTCCCTGCCTGCCATCTGGCATGCGGTTCTTTCTGAAATGGAAAAAACACTCAGTAAACCAAGTTTTGAAACCTGGTTAAAAACAACAAAACTGATCGCTATACAAGATAGTACCATCGTCGTGGAGGTACCAAATGATTTTACCCGTAACTGGCTAAAAAATCACTACCGCACATCACTATCTTCTGCTTTAAAGAAAATAAGCGATTCACCCTACTACATACATTTTGTAACACCCCAGAATATTGACTTTCAAGAAAAAAGTTTATCTTTTAACAATTTTACAACCGTTGATCTCCCCAAAAAGCTGGAAAATACCAACGAAAAAGCGCTTTCGGTAACCTGCAAGTGGTTAAACCCCAAATACACATTCAGCAGTTTTGTAATTGGAGGCAGCAACCGTCTGGCACATGCCGCCTCTTTGGCCGTAGCAGAAGCCCCCTCCAAGGCTTACAATCCCCTTTTTATCTATGGCGGCGTAGGACTGGGCAAAACCCACCTTATGCATGCTATCGGTCATTATGTCGTTTCTCATAATATCAGTGAAAAGGTGAACTACCTTTCCTCAGAAAAATTCACCAACCAATTTATTAATGCCATCCGGGATAATAAAACCGAAAATTTTCGTAATATTTACCGTAATGTCGATGTCCTCCTGATTGATGATATCCAGTTTTTAGCAAAAAAAGAACAGACCCAGGAAGAATTTTTCCATACCTTTAATGCACTCCACGAAAACAGCAAGCAAATTGTCATTTCCAGCGATCGCCCGCCCAAAGAAATACCCACACTCGAAGATCGCCTGCGTTCCCGTTTTGAATGGGGTTTGATTACAGACATCCAATCCCCGGACCTGGAAACAAGAATTGCCATTCTGCGCAAAAAAAGTTCTCTGGAAGGAATAATGATTACTGATGACGTCCTGCTGTTCATCGCCCAAAAAATAGAAAACAACATTCGGGAGCTGGAAGGCGCTTTAATCCGTATTATTGCCTTTGCTTCCCTGGGAAATAAAAAAATTGATCTGCCCCTGGCCGAAGAGGCCCTTAAGGATTTCCTGACCCCCAAACAAAAAAATCTGAATGCAGAGCATATTATGTCAGTAACAGCATCTTATTTTAAAATAACAACCCGGGACATCAAATCCAAAAGAAGAACACAAAACATTTCCCTGCCGCGTCAAATTGCCATGTACCTTTGCCGCGAATTAACAGATCTATCCCTGCCAAAAATAGGGGAAGATTTCGGGGGCAAAGATCATACTACTGTTATCCATGCCCACAGAAAAATATCCTCCCACATTAAAAAGGACGACAGCTTATTGCGTCATGTGAATGAAATCAAAAATCTTTTAAGTTATTAACTGCTGTGGACAGGCCTGTTGAAATGTTGTTAATAAAAATTATAACTGTGGATAACTTTCGCCATTTTTTTACCAGACCTTAAACCTGTGGGTTTTGTGGGCAACCGTTACAAGTTGTTCACAAGTTATTCACAGGGATATTTACCATAAAACCGGCCTAAAAAGCACTTATTCACATATTCACAACCCCTATGACTACTATTACTTATTTATTATTAAATATTAGTTAATGCTATTCATAAAACAGTCATTTGGGGATTATCTAAAAAATTAGGAGGAAATAAAAACATGCAACTCCTTCTCCATAAAAATAAATTAATGGAAAACCTAAGTTTGTTGGAGAAAATAATCCCCTCCCGCACACCAATAACATTTTTACAAGGTATCAAGCTGGAAACAACCGCTGAACATCTGCTTTTAACCACCAGCAGTATGGATATGACTTTAAAAACATATTGCCCGGCAAAAGTGTCACAACTAGGCAGTGTAATATTACCTGCAAAATTTTTTGATATTATTAGACAGGCACCTGCTGAAGAAATAGAAATTAATTTAGATGAGGATGAGCTGCGCGTCGCTATTCGGAGCGGTACAGCCAACTTTTCCCTTTATGGGACGGATGCAGAACAGTTTCCAAAACTAACTGCCGAACAGGAATGGCAGCAATGGACCAACTTGCACTTTTCAGCACCGGAAATGATGGCTATTCTGCGACAGGTACTTTTTGCTGTTTCCCAGGATGAAAATAAACCTTCTTTTCGGGGGATTCTACTGGAAGCAGATGCGCAGGGACAACTTCTATGTTTATCCTCTGATACATACCGGCTGGCCTGTTTCGAAAAATTTTTCGGCCAGAACAACGCGGTTCAACCCTTTCGCCTGCTGATTCCCGGTAAATCCTTAAACGAAATAGCCAGGATTCTAGGCGACTCACAGGAAATAGTAGCCTGTTATTTCCAAAAAAATGAAATTATTTTTGTGCATAAACAATTCGTTTTTTCCAGCAGACTGCTGGAAGATAAATATCCGGAATTATTAACAGCTTTTCCCCAGGGTTACGTTACAAAAATAGTATTGCCCGCAGAACTGCTGGAAAAAACAGTTGGCAGGGCAGCCCTGCTGGCCCAGGGGGAAAACCGTATGATTGCCCTGGAAGTTAGGGGAAAAACACTGCAGGTACGGTCAAATTCTGAAATTGGCAAAATGGCAGAAGAAATTAGACTGACAGCCAAGGAGGGGGATGATCTGGACGAAATTTTAGTTAATTCCCGCTTTTTTCTGGATGTGCTGCGCATTTGGGGGGAGGAATCGGTTGAGGTTCAGTTTAATGGCCCTTTAGGTCCGTGCATTTTTCAACACCGACAGGAAAAGGAAGACAGCTGGGAAAATTACCGCTATCTGGTTTTACCCATCAAACCGGATTAGATGAACAGTACAAAAACATTTACAAGCAACCGGGAAGGTGCATGTTTTGTTTATTAAGGAACTTCATCTCCTCAATTTTCGTAATTATGAACGGGAAGAGCTCCAGTTTGAACCGGGAATCTGCGTAATCCGGGGGGGTAACGGTCAGGGTAAGAGCAACCTTCTGGAAGCGATTTACTGTCTTTGTTTTGCCCGTTCTTTTAGGAATTATAAAGAAAACGATCTTGTCCGCTGGAATAGCCCCTATTATTACCTGCGGGGTACAATTTTTTTACAGCAGCGTTTCTATAACCTGGAAGTAGGCTATGAGGTGCAAAAAAAAAGGAAAGTAGTCAAAATAGACGGGAAAGCCGCAAAAAGTGCCGGACTGGAAGGGCGCTGCCCGCTGGTTTGTTTTGTACCTGAAGATCTGGAACTGATTCGCAGGGGCCCGGAGGAAAGAAGACGTTTTCTGGATCGGGAAATCAGTCAGCTCTATCCCCTTTACGGTGACTGGTTAAGGCGCTATAATCGTGTTGTTTACCAAAAAAACCGTGCTCTGAAAGAAAAACGGCAGCTTGCTTCCCACGGCGACTTTTTAAAGGTTTGGAATAAACAGTTAGTGTATTTTGGGAGCAGGATTGTAAAGCAAAGGGCACATGCTGTGGCCGCCTGGGGTAAATTGGCGGCCCGCAATTATTGTCATCTTTTTGCTGCCGGTCCGAGGCTGCTTTTAAAATATGTCACCTTCCTGGACAAAGATTTATTAACCGCACAGCCGGAAGAAATTGAAGCGGCTTTCAAGGTACAGCTGGCTTCTGCCGCTGCAGAGGAACTGCAGCGGGGTTTTTCCCTTGTGGGGCCGCATCGTGATGATCTTTCTTTTTTGCTTGATGAACGGGAAGCCCGGCGTTATGCTTCACACGGACAACAGCGCAGTGCTGTTATTGCCCTGAAAGCTGCGCAGTTGCAATACTATAACCAGCAAAAAGAGAAACCTGTTTTTATATTGGATGACGTTTTTTCAGAATTGGATGCACAGCGCCGGCGGGAATGTTTTAATCTTTTTAAGGATGCCGGGCAGGTTTTTTTGACAATGACGGAAAAAGAGGCTGCGTTTGCCACGTTTCTACAGCAATTTGCAGTGTCCTCAGTCTTTCATGTACAGCAAGGCCGGGTTAGGAAAGAGGAGTGAGACATGGATAAATTAGCTAAACCCCTGCAGTCCCTGCTAAAAAAGTATGGTCTGGGGGAACAGCTGGAAAAACGCCATTATCTTCGCATGTGGCCTGCCGTTGTCGGCCGGCAGGTTGCTGCTTATACCCGCCCGGTAAACATCAGCCGCCAAAAATTGACTGTAGAGGTTAACGATAGCACCTGGCTTTATCACCTGACCCTTTTAAAACATAAAATAATAACAGATTTTAATACCTTTGCCGCTGCAGAAATTTTACAGGAAATTAAATTTATTAATGCTGACTTCAAATCCGGCTTGCAACAACAGGAAAAAACAAAACAAAGAACTTTTTATGTTGAAAAACCAAAAACAGGCAGGATACAGCTGAAAAAAGAAGAAGAAAAGGAATTGGAAAAAATTGTGCAGCAAGCGCCGGAATTTTTAAAAGCCCGGCTGCAGAAACTTTATAAAAATTATTACCTGCAGCAAAAAGGCAAAGCAATAGCAGGTGCTTTGCCATGTCAAAGATGTCAAAGATTAACATTTACACTCCAAGCAGGTTTTTGTGAACTTTGTTGGCATGATTTGGAATCCTGGGCACCTGTTTTGCAAGTTTTTTTCCGGCAGAGCCCCTGGGGTAAATACCATGAAATTCATAGTAAACACCCCCTGTTGGATGAAAAAATTTTTGAACTTTATAAGAAAAGGCAGATCGATAACTCTGCCCAACAGATTACTGCTTTTTTAGAGGAAAACATGCCCCTGGACAGCCGAAAAGAAGAGAGCTTAAAAGGATTGGTACAGAACTATATTCTGCTTGTTGCCGCCAAAGAACCACCCTGTATTAAACAAGAGGATATTTTTAAGGCGTTAAAAGGTTTTCCGGGGCTTTATCAGTATTTATATAGCTGAATTTGATGGTGTGTATACAACAGTATATAATTTGTTTATAGTCCATAATTAATCCTTGGGGGAGGAAAAAGAGAATGTTTTTACATATTGGGAACTCGCGTGTTGTGCATTTGCAGGATATAGTAGGTATTTTTAATTTGGAAATCAAAGAAAACCAGGTGAACACCCAGTTTTTAGAAAGTAATTGCAGGGAACAGGCTGGTGCAGCAGAAAATGAAAAAAACAATGCTTTTGTCATCACCACAGACAAAGTCTTTTATTCGCCTATTTCTTCTTTGACTTTACAGAAAAGAATTGAAAAAACAGAGAAATTATAAATTCAGGCTCAGGGTCGGAGGGTAAAATGTTAAGATGAAAAAAAATATTGGCGATGTTTATGATGCCGGTCAGATCCAGGTTTTAGAAGGTTTGACCGCAGTTAGAAAGCGCCCCAGCATGTATATTGGTTCCACAGAAAGCCGGGGGCTGCACCACCTTGTTTTTGAGGTGGTGGATAACAGTATTGATGAGGCCATGGCCGGTTATTGCGATGCTGTACAGGTAGTGATTGGTGCAGATAACAGCGTGACTGTTACTGATAACGGCCGTGGCATCCCGGTAAAAGAACACCCCCAACAAAAAAAATCTGCCCTGGAAGTAGTGATGACGATTCTGCATGCCGGTGGCAAATTTGGCGGAGGCAGCTACAAGGTTGCCGGCGGGTTGCACGGCGTCGGTGTTTCGGTAGTGAATGCCCTTTCCGGCTGGCTGGAGGTGGAAGTAAAAAGGGACGGTAAAATTTATGGACAGCGCTATGAAAGGGGTAAACCGGTTACAGAACTTGCAGTGAAAGGAAACACGTCCCAAACAGGGACCTCAATTACTTTTTTACCCGATCATGAAATTTTCAAAAATATAGATTTTGATTATGAAATTCTCTCACAACGTCTACGGGAACTAGCTTTTTTAAATAAAGGCTTGGAAATTAGTATTGAAGATTGCCGCCCTGAAGAAAAAAAGAAGAAAGTGTTTAAATACGAAGGGGGAATCAGCTCCTTTGTTGCTTTTTTAAATAAAAACAAGGATGTTTTTCCCCCGGAACCGCTTTCCTGGGAAAAAAAAGTAGATGACTGTCGTGTAGAAGCAGCAATCCAATACAATACCGGTTTTAGTGAAACAATTTATTCTTTTGCCAACAACATCCGCACTCAGGAAGGCGGGACCCATGAACTGGCTTTTAAAAGTGCGCTCACAAGATTAATGAACGAACATGCCCGGAAACTGGGGGTCCTCAAAGAAAACCAGGAAAATTTTTTGGGTGAGGATATCCGTGAAGGACTGACGGGTATAATCAGCGTTAAATTAGTTGATCCCCAATTTGAAGGCCAGACGAAAACCCGCTTGGGAAACCCCGAAGTGCGGAGCATTGTGGAAAGCGTTCTGCAGGATGAATTGGGGGCCTTTCTGGAACAAAACCCGCCTATCACCAGGAAAATTTGTGAAAAAGCACTGCAGTCTGCCCGGGCCAGGGATGCAGCGCGCAAAGCCAGGGAACTGACCCGCCGCAAAAGTGCGCTGGAGATTAGCAACCTGCCGGGAAAATTAGCAGATTGCACTTCGCGTGATCCGGCAGAAAGTGAACTGTTCATCGTCGAAGGGGATTCTGCAGGGGGCTCTGCCAAACAGGGCCGGAACCGTCATTTTCAGGCCATTCTTCCTTTAAGGGGTAAAATTATCAATGTGGAAAAAGCCCGCATCGATAAAATTTTGGGTAATGAGGAGATTCGGGCGATGGTTACGGCCATCGGGATTGGCATCGGGGAGGATCTGGACCTGCAAAAACTGCGTTATCACAAAATAATTATTATGACCGATGCCGATGTCGACGGCTCCCATATCCGCACCCTACTTTTAACCTTTTTTTTCCGTTACATGGAACCCCTGGTTTCCCAGGGGAATGTATATATTGCCCAACCCCCCCTTTATAAGGTGACCAAAGGCCGGAATATACATTACCTCTATAGGGAAGAGGAAATGGAACCGCTGATGTCCAAAATCGGGCGTCGGGGGACC
Source organism: Dethiobacteria bacterium (assembly GCA_050942615.1). Classification (GTDB taxonomy): domain Bacteria; phylum Bacillota; class Dethiobacteria; order DTU022; family UBA8154; genus JAAZMI01. Next base: position 14,025 of record JBMNNQ010000026.1, read on the forward strand.
AGCGTCCAACGTTACAAAGGCTTGGGCGAGATGAACCCGGATCAGCTTTGGGAAACCACACTCAACCCGGAAACCAGATCCCTGTTAAATGTTGATCTGCAGGACACACTTTTAGCTAACGAGGTTTTCACCCTGCTCATGGGGGAAAAAGTGCAGCCGCGGCGTGAATTTATTGAAACACACGCCCGGGAAGTGCGTAATTTGGATATTTAGCTTTTTAATATGTTAAAATATATGTTAAAATTAAGGTTAAGGTACCTGGCCAAACCTGTTTTTTTCTTGCCGGGCCGGCACAGGTACGGGTGGACAACGGTTTTTTGTTGACCAAACTTTAAACAGTAACACAAGGAGGCCCTTACAGTATCAATGCCGGAACAAGAAAGAACAACGGCTATTCCTATTCACAAGGAAGTGCAAAGTTCCTTTTTGGATTATGCCATGAGTGTAATTGTCAGCCGGGCTCTGCCCGACATCCGTGATGGTCTGAAGCCTGTGCACAGGCGTATTCTATATGCCATGCGGGAATTGGGGATGACCCCGGACAAGCCGCATAAAAAATCAGCCCGTCTGGTCGGCGAAGTGCTGGGTAAATATCATCCCCATGGTGACCAGGCTGTTTACGATGCCATGGTGCGTATGGCCCAGGATTTTACCATCCGTTATCCTTTGGTGGACGGCCAGGGTAACTTTGGTTCCATGGATGGCGATTCCCCGGCAGCCATGCGTTATACAGAGGCCCGCCTGACACCTTTGGCGCTGGAAATGCTGCGTGATTTGGATAAGGAAACGGTGGATTTCAGGCTGAACTTTGACGAAACCCTGGAAGAACCTGTGGTTTTGCCGTCACGTTTTCCCAACCTGCTGGTCAACGGTTCGGCCGGCATTGCTGTGGGGATGGCCACCAATATACCCCCCCATAATCTTGCGGAAACAATCGATGCGCTGATCTGGTTAATTGAAAAACCTTCCGCCTCCTCCCAGGAATTGATGACCTATATGCAGGGCCCCGATTTTCCTACCGGGGGAGTCATTTCCGGGCATAAAGGCATCCAGGAGGCCTACACCACCGGCCGGGGCAGAATTCGCTTGCGGGGCCAGGCCCGGGTTGAAACTAAAAAAGACGGCAAGGAAATATTGATCATCACCGAAATACCTTATTTACAGAACAAAGCTCGGTTGATTGAAAGGATTGCCGGGCTGGTCCGGGAAAAAAAGGTTGTTGGCATTACAGCATTGCGGGATGAATCCGACCGCAATGGTGTACGCATTGTAATGGAAATCAGAAAGGGATTTAATTCCCAGGTAATTCTTAACCAGCTTTATAAATTCACACCTTTGCAACAGACCTTTGGTATAATCATGCTGGCTTTGGTAGACGACGTGCCCCGTGTTTTACCGCTCCGGGACTTTCTGGAGGCCTATCTGAAACACCAGCAAGAAATAATTACCCGGCGTGCCCAGTTTTTATTACGCCGGGCCCGAGAAAGGGCGCACTTAGTTGAAGGCCTGTTAATTGCCTTAAGCAATATAGACCGGATCATTGCCCTGATTCGTGGTTCAGCTGATGTAGAAAAAGCCCGGGAAGGGCTGATGCAGGAATTCAGCTTGAGTGAAGAACAGGCGCGGGCGATTTTGGAAATGCGCCTGCAACGCCTGACGGCCTTGGAAAGACATAAGCTGGAGGATGAACATCGTTCCCTGGTGGCAGAAATAGAACACCTGGAAACTTTATTGGCTGATGAAAAATTGATCCTGCAGGAGATCAGACAAGATCTGTTGGAAATTAAAAAGAAATATGGTGATAAACGCCGCACCAAGATCGTCCCCGATGAAGGGGAAATCAACCTGGAAGATCTGATTGAGGATGAAGAAGTGGTAATTACTCTGACACGCGACGGCTACATTAAACGCCTGCCGCTGAACACCTACCGTAGCCAAGGGCGGGGTGGTGTGGGTATCAGGGGGCATTCCATCCGGGAATCCGATCTTATTGAAAATCTGTTTATTTCCTCCACCAGGGATAAACTGTTATTTTTCTGCAGCCGGGGAAAGGTGTTTC
>JBMNNQ010000142.1:0-2948 GCA_050942615.1 Dethiobacteria bacterium
GTATTCCTTCATAAAGGGCCATCACTTGCTGGATATCCTTCCAAACCGGCATTTTTTTTCGGGGGTCACGCAAAAGGGCTGCCGGGTGAAAAGTGGGCATGAGCATACACCCTCCGATCTTGTGCCAGCGGCCGCGTTCTTTGGTAATTGCAAGCGAGGGATCATTGAGCAGTGTTTTGGCAGCACTGGCGCCCATGGCAACTATAATACGGGGCGCAATCAATTCTATTTGTTTTTGCAAAAGAGGCAGACAGCTCTCTATTTCCGTGCGCTGCGGCGGACGGTTTCCGGGCGGACGGCATTTAACAACGTTGGCAATATAAATTTCATCCCTGGTCCATCCCCCGGCAGCAAAGATGCGATCGAGCAGCTTCCCGGCAGCACCAACAAAAGGACGCCCCACCCTGTCTTCTTCTGCACCGGGCCCTTCACCGACAAAAACCAGCTTGGCCCGGGGGTTCCCCTCACCAAAAACAACATTGTTGGCACCCCGGCGCAGTGCACAACGGTTACATACTTCACAGAAGGCCTGTAGTTCTGACAAAGATGTTTGTTGGTCAAGGGCTTCATTTAACCGCAGGTCGCCCAAATGAATACTCCTTTCTGTAAAAAAAATTATAGATACTAATATTTATTCTCTACAGTTTTTTACTTTCCCTCTATAAAAAAATGAAAGAAAAGGCATCTACCTTTTCTTAACAACAAACTGCGTGCATTTTTTTGCCTGAAAAGCGAAATATACCGGCCTGTACCAGACTATTGTCCGCTGCAGGGTTATCCTTTGCAGCCTTTTAAAACCCTTGTATTAAACGCCCCGGGTTTGCATCCGTTCTGCCGGCGCCAAAAGGGTAATGTCCAGACCGGGCATCGCGTCGCCCAAACCGCGTGAAATGCCGGCCAAATATTCGGGGTCATCGTAATGCAGACCTGCCGCCACGATAGCCCGCGCCCTCTTTTCAGGATCTGTGGATTTAAAAATGCCGGAACCTACAAAAACCCCGTCCGCTCCCAAAAGGACCATCAAAGCCGCGTCGGCGGGGGTGGCGATCCCCCCGGCTGCCAAATTATCCACCGGCAGGCTGTTTAGCCTTTTTACCTCCCGCAGCAGTTCGCAGGGGGCGCCCCATTCTTTGGCAAGGGCCATCAGCTCTTCATCAGGGGTGTCTTTAACCCGGCGAATCTGCCCCATCAGGATGCGCATGTGCCGTACCGCCTCTACAACGTTACCGGTTCCCGGTTCGCCTTTGGTGCGGATCATCGCCGCTCCTTCGCCAATCCGGCGCAGGGCTTCGCCCAAGTCTCGGCAACCGCATACAAAGGGCACTTTAAATTGATGTTTGTCGATATGAAAATGATCATCGGCCGGCGTGAGGACCTCGCTTTCGTCAACATAGTCCACGCCCAAGGCTTCCAAAATCCGGGCTTCGACAAAATGCCCGATGCGGCATTTTGCCATGACAGGAATGCTGACTGCCTTCATAATGCCGGTAATTACTTCCGGGTCTGCCATACGGGCCACGCCGCCTGCTGCCCTGATATCCGCCGGTACCTTTTCCAGGGCCATGACCGCAGCTGCACCGGCCTCTTCTGCTATCTTGGCCTGTTCCGGGTTGGTTACATCCATAATTACGGCACCCTTTTGCAGTTCCAGATTGTTCTTTTTAATTTCAAGTTTACCTTTTTCCGCCATACGTTTCACCTTCCTCGGAGCCGTTTTTTCCAAAGTGGTTTTCAAATAGTTGCGCCCCTGTTATATGTTTAACTAAGGGTTAAATGTTCATCCGGCACCCGCAGCCCTTTTATTGCTATTACGGGCCAGTCCACCGCCCTGCCAGAATAATTCCCGGTCCGCACGACACAGCCCCGGACCGGGCGGCGGGAATTCCATACCGGCAAAGCCTGTTTGTTCTATTTACCTTTTGTTCTTTTTATAGTATACAAGCCCTCTACCCTGAAGGCAAGCCTTTTAAGCACCTGCACCGGGGGTAAAATCCCAGGAAGTTGAAAGTTTTTGACGATGGCGGTATCTTTCCAGGGCCAGGGCGAGCAGCCGTTCGATCAGCTCGTTAAAGGGGATTCCGCTGGCAGCCCATAATTTGGGGTACATGCTGATATCTGTAAAACCAGGCAGCGTGTTGATCTCGTTCACAAAAATTTGTTCCGCAGTTTCCTGGTAAAAAAAGTCGATGCGGGCCAGGCCGCTGCATTCCACGGCCTGAAAGGCCTGCACTGCATAGGCCTGCAGTTCTTCTATAACCGCGGGTTTTAAGGGGGCCGGAATCAGAAGCCGGGCCCTGTCATCAATGTATTTGGCCCGGTAGTCATAAAATTCTGCACCGGGGATAATCTCCCCCGGGAGGGAAGCCAAGGGCTCGCTGTTGCCCAAGACACTGCACTCTATTTCACGCCCGGCGATAGCGGTTTCAACAATAATTTTGTGATCATAGCGCAGCGCCGCGGCGATGCCCCGGGTCAGTGTTTCCCGGCAGACAGCCCTGCTGATACCGACACTGGAACCGGAGTTGGCCGGTTTGACAAAACAGGGATAGCCCAACTTTTTTTCAATCCTGTTCAGCTGGGCCGGGGCGTCACTTTGCCAGGCATATACATCAAAATACAGGTAGTCGGGGACGGGCAGGCCCCGGGACTGAAAAAGAACCTTCATTACCACTTTATCCATTCCGGCAGCAGAAGCCAGCACCCCGGCCCCGACATAGGGCAGCCCGGCCAGTTCCAACAGTCCTTGCACAGTGCCGTCTTCACCGTAGGTGCCGTGCAAAACAGGAAAAACAATATCCAGTGGCAAAAACCCCTGCCGGCAGCCTGCTGCGTCCCAAAATAACAGACCGGGAGCGAGGGGATCGGTCGCTATTGATGTAAAATAGCAATCTCCCGGAATCTGTTTTTTCTGCAGGGCCTGCAGGGGGTCGCCCCCACAAAGCCACCGG
>JBMNNQ010000143.1:0-2944 GCA_050942615.1 Dethiobacteria bacterium
ATCAGCACCCCTTGTTCCCCGGTAAGGCCCTGTAATTTGCAGGCAGCGAAAAAACCTTCAATTTTTCTGGTAATACCCCCCACCGGCTGAATCTCGCCCTTCTGATTTACAGACCCCGTAACGGCAAGGCCCTGCTTTAAGGGAACAGCGCTAATGCTGGAAAGCAAGGCATAGAGCTCAGCGCTGGAAGCGCTGTCGCCATCCACCCCATCGTAGGACTGCTCAAAACAGATACTGGCTGTCAGAGACAGCGGTATGTTCCGGGCATATTTTTGGCCCAGGTAGCCGCTGATAATCAGCATCCCCTTGTCATGAATCCGGCCGCTCATTTTACTTTCCCTTTCAATGTTTACAATACCCCGCCGCCCAAGGTAGGTCGCCGCTGTAATGCGGGAAGGTTTGCCAAAATTATAATCCCCCTGGTTAATAACCGCCAGCCCATTAACCTGCCCCACCTCTTCCCCTGAAAAATCCAGTAAAATCTGTCCTTCATCCACCATTTCCAGCAATCTTTTTTCGTATTTATCAGAGCGAAATATTTTTTCCCGGATCGCTTTGTCCACGTGTGAGGCGCCAACATAATCCTGGCCCTCCAGACCGGCCCAGGCGTCAGCCTCATAAAGGATTTCCACAATTTCGTTGAAACGGGTAGACAGCTTTTCCTGGTGTTCGGCCAGGCGGGAACTATATTCTACAACCCTGGCCACCGCCCTGCTATCAAAATGCCGCAAGCTTTCCTTTTGACAATGCAAAGAAATAAAATTGGCCATCTGGGCCTCATTCCCGGATGACCGTTCCATAACCACATCAAAATCCGCTTTAATTTTAAAAAGTTTGCGGAAATCTTCATCATAACGGTACAGCAAATGGTAAAGCAGGGGGTTGCCAATCAGGATCACTTTAATATCCAAAGGAATCGGTTCCGGCTTAAGCGTTGTCATGGTCAGCAGGGCGTACTGTTCCCCAACAGTTTCAATGCGGACTTCCTTTGTTTTTAAAACCCGCTTTAAAACCTCCCAGGACTGAAAATTTTGCAATAAATCATTGGCCTGCAGAATCAGGTAGCCCCCGTTGGCGCGGTGCAGGGCCCCGCCTTTAACCATGGTAAAATCTGTAGTGATCATCCCCAACCTGTTTTCATGTTCAATCCTGCCGATGAGGTTGTAATAGGTCGGGTTGGATTCTACAATCACAGGCGCCCCCTTGGTTTCCCGGTTATCAATCACCAGGTTGACTTTATATTTTACGGCTGCCACCTCGCGGCCATAATGCCGGAGCCAGGGCAGGGAGAGCTGTTTTTCATCATCGTCGCCTTTAAAGTCATTAATATTGTTCAAAACATCTTCATGCAGGGACTCCAGGTAATGGATTACCCCGGGGAAACTTTCGTATTTTTCCTGAAGCCCTTCCAGGAGATGGCTGGTAGTATGCAGGATTGTTTTATAGTCAAGCTCCTTGATCTTATCCTTTAAATTTTTTTCTTCATCCTGGATGCGGCGGGAAATCTTCACTGCCTCCTGCTGGACTTTACGTGATTTTTTTTCCAGCTCCTCTTTTTCCTGCTCTTCCAACTGGGCAAATTCCTCTTCGCTCATTTCCTGGCCCTCTTTTAAAGGAATGCTCAAAAACCCGGTGCTGGTTCGTTTGAGCATAAAACTATTTTCCCGGGCCACTCCATTGAGGCTGTCCATCAGGTTCTTCCTGGTCTCTTGAAATTCTTTGACAATGACCCCTTTTTGACGCTCATATTCTTCAGTATGCATGGCTTCCAAAATTGTTTCCTTTAATTCCTCCAGCAGGCTGTCTATGTCCCGCGCAAAAACGCTGCCCTTCCCAGCAGGCAGACTCAGGGCCAGCGGTTCATCCGGGTTTTTAAAATTATAGAGATAGCACCAGTCATCAGGAACAGGTTCACTGCGGGCGACCTCCCTGGCAACCGCCCGCGCGTAGCCGGTTTTCCCGGTGCCGGTAATCCCCGTCATAAAAATGTTATAGCCGTGCCTTTTAATTTTTAACCCAAAGTCCAACGCCTGCACTGCTCTTTTCTGACCAACAATGCCTTTTAGCGGCACAAGTTCCGCTGTTGTACCAAAATCAAACGTGTCCGGGGCACACTTTTTAAACAGCTTTTCTGCATGCAGTCTCCTGCCCTTAACCATTATTCTCCCCCTGTTCAAAAGTTTCTTCACCAACCGGATAAAATCCCCAACCGGGTAAAACCTCACAAACCTTATCTGCTTATAAATAAATTTACTTCGTTTTTTGAACAGCCTTTTCCTTTATGACAATAAAAAAAATATCTACTGCACAGGGCGCAAAAACTGCTTCCTTTTGCAAAATACAACTTTGACAAAAACAGGAAAAGCCCGGCAAGGGTTCCCTTGTTGTATTTTGTGTTAATAAAGGGTATACTTTGAAAGAATATTAAAATACTTTAACCATAAACCGCAAGGGGTAGAAAACTTGCTTACCAAGGAGCAACTTTTAACAGAACATACTTTAGCCAAATTTTTTGTGCCCCAGGGTGTGGCCATCATCGGGGCCTCTAAAAACCCTGCCAAAGTAGGCAATGCTATTGTAAAAAATTTGTTGGCCAGCCGCTATGCCGGCCATATTTATCCGATAAACCCCCGGGAGAAAGAAATTTTAGGCCTGAAATGCTTTCAAAACGTACAGGATATACCGTCAACACCGGCAGACAAAGGCGGGGAAAATGTGGAACTGGCGGTCATTGCCATCCCTGCCGCCCATGTCCTGGCAGCACTCCAGGAATGTGCCCAAAGGGGTATCCGCTATGCCATTGTGATCACGGCCGGCTTTAAAGAAACAGGACCGCAGGGGATGGAACTGGAAAATAAACTGACAGCCTTTTGCCGTGAACAAAAGATCCGCCTTTTGGGACCCAATTGCGTGGGGCTGATCCATACCCATACACCGATTAACG
>JBMNNQ010000144.1:0-2915 GCA_050942615.1 Dethiobacteria bacterium
TCAACTTCCGGGTGGAAACGGACTCCCCCTTTGTACGGTCCAAAAACGTTATTGTGCTGGGCACGGTAGCCCTTAAAGACACGCAGTGTGCCATCATCCATTTCGACCGGCAGGGCTGCTTCCACAACGCGATCACAGTCTTTTAAACGTTCATAAACGCTTGCTGGAAGCGCCAAATCTGCAGTTGCCTTTTGCAGGCGTTTCTTGGCCACTTCATAAGTGTTAATTTTTTCTTTGCCCTGATTTGACAAGGGTATCCCTCCATAGCTAATGTTAATGGGTATAACAAGCTGTTGCTGCATTTTTTAAACGGTCACCCGGGCCGGCCGGCTGGGGTGTTCCGTTTTTGTTACCTCAGTTATTTATACCATATTTAACGCCGTTTTTTCTATGCCGGGGTCAAAAAATGTTTTCCGTTTCAGGTATTTTATAAAAAAAGAGCCGCTTAGGGCTCTTAATATTGTCTTTTCAGCAAAAGGTTTACAAACTGTTTCCGCTATAAAAATGTCAGTTTCCAGTATGTTGCCGGGTAGGGCCTCATTATTACTCATTGTTTCCAGGTATGGGAAAAACCCCTGCCGGCAGCTGCCTCCGCAACAATCCTTTCCCAAGGGCAGTGGCGGATAACTTCTGCTTTGAGCTGGGCAATGGTCGGGGTATCTTCAGGGCGTATTTGCCTGACAATTCCCTGCAGCAGGCCAATGGTTGTATAGGTGTCGCATTGCACAAGCAGCACGGGCACATTTTTTTCCCGGGCGCGTGTGATTACGCGGATATCGGGATAGAGGCCGCCGGTGAGAATGAGGGCTGAAATGCTTGTTTCCAGGGCGGTCAGGGCCATATCGCTGCGGTCACCGCCGGTGATTACAGCTTTATTTATTGCCCTGCGCAGAAAGCGCAGCGCGCCTTCAATGGTCATGGTGCCAACCACGATCTCTTCTACCTGCAGGTTCAGGTGTTCTTCCCCTGTCAGGATCTCTCCCCGCAGGGCTTCACAAAATTCGGCCACAGTCGGGAAGGTGAAAATGGGCTGGGCGGGAATTATCCCCAAAAGCCGGTATCCTTTTTCCTCCAAAAGGGGGCGGTATACTTCCCGGGCTTTATTCAGGATTGTCTGCGGAATATTGTTAAAAATATTGCCCAGCAGAAATACCCCCCGGGATTGCATCAGGTCGTTATAAAAAAGGAGCCGGTCCAAATCGGTATCCCTTTTCAGTTTGGAAACAAGGACGACTGGGGTTTGCCATTTTGCGGCAAGGCTAAGATCGTCCAGTGAAAGGGAAAAACATTCACCGGGGTGCTTTCCGCCTTCGATCAGGACTGTTTGGGTGTTGGCGGACATTTCATCCAGGTTTTTTTCCAGTTTGCCGATCATTTTCTGCGTTGAAAGTCGGATATGTTCCGAAGGGCCAAAAATATAGATGGATTCAAAGTTCAAAGGCGCAATCTGTTCTGTTTCCCAGGGGAGGGCCAGCATTCTTTTCATCAGGTAGGCATCGGCATCCTGGTTGGGAGGCAGGTGCCGGGCGGCGGTTTTAGGCTTAAAATAAGCAACTTGCAGCCCTTTTTCCTGGAGATGCAGGGCGAAACTGAGGGCAATAGCTGTTTTTCCGGAACCCGACTCACCCATCAGGTATAATTTTTTTAACAAGCTAGACTCTCCTTTCTTTCAGCCCGGCGGCTAAATCCTCTTGGTTTGCTGCCTGTTCATGGGGATAAAAGCTGTTGTCCAAAAGACGGTGGGAAAGCGTGATTTTTACATCAACGGCACAGACTCCATCTTCATAAACCAGCAGGGGGTTAATATCCATTTCCTTGATTTCCGGGAACTTTGTAACAAGCTGTGCTGTATTAAAAATGGCAGCTTGCAGCGAGGGCAGGTCCAAAGGCCTGCTTCCTCTGAAACCCCTTAAAAGATGGTATGCTTTTGTTTCCCTGATCATTTCTTCAATGTCCTGTTCATGGAGGTTTTTTGCCAGCCGCATGGAGACGTCTTCAAAAAGGTTGACATAAATGCCCCCTAAACCGAAAACCAAAAGGGGCCCAAACTGGACATCCACCGAGGAGCCGATAATAATTTCCATGCCGGGGGGCATCATTTTCTGCACTGTGATGCCAAAAAGGGGAGCATCAGGATAAAAATGCTGGACTCTTTGCATCATTTCACGAAAATTTTTTCTTACTTCGGCAACGCTTTTCAAATTTGTTACTACCCCGCCAATATCACTTTTATGCAGAATTTTTGGTGAAGCAATTTTAAGAACTACCGGAAAACCGGCCTGTTCTGCTTTTTGTGCTGCTTCCTGGGGATCTCTGGCTAAAAACGTCGCTGCGACAGGAATGTTAAAGGCCTTCAAAACCTCTGTTCCTTCATGCTCCAAAAGGACAATCCTTCTTTCCTTCAAGGCGTCATAAAAGGAAGCCTTGACCCGGGTTGTATCATAAGCCGGTTTTTCAGGGAAAGAGCTGTTTTCTTTTTCTGCGGTAATTTCTTTGCGGCGCAGGCGGGTTCTGTTGTTGGCATAGCGGACCATACCTTCCAGCGCGGTAACGGCTTCTTCAGGAAAAGTATAGCTTGGTATGCCTGCTTCTAATAAAACATTTTTTCCGGCCTGAATTTCCTGGCCCCCCATAAAAACGGTTAACAGCGGTTTTTGGGGCGTTTTTTGCTGGACTTCGATCATGGCCCGGGCAATTTCGACAGGATTGGCCAGGGCGGTGGGGCAAAGTAGGGCGATCACCCCTTCTACCTGCGGATCTGCAAGGACCTTTTCCAGGGTAAAAAAGTAGCGATCGGCCCCGGCATCGCCCAAAATATCTACAGGGTTGTAGATGCTTGCCTCCTGAGGCAGGTACAGGCGCAGTTGTTTTGTTGTTTCTGTGGTAAAACCGGCCATGCGCAGGCCTGTTTTTTC
>JBMNNQ010000028.1:0-15712 GCA_050942615.1 Dethiobacteria bacterium
GCATCATCAAGGTCAATATCTTCTCTACCACCATCCCACGGATCGTAGGTCTCAACCAGCTTCGGGAAATAATAGCGGTTTTGCCCATCCAGGAAATCATAGGTATAATAGTTGTTTCCCTGGTAGGAACCTGCAGGATTATCGGTAACGTAAAGGACCAACTTCTGGCCAGCTTTCCACTCTATGTCTGAATTATACTTTTTGGCATCATTTATAAGGGTATGGATTTCAACACCTTTGGCCTTGGTGCCCACGCCTATGGGCAGGGCATCAATGGTCGCATAGTAATTAGTTGTTTCCAAAGCTTCCAGTTCTTCATACGTATAGTCATACACCGGAGTAATGCTACCGTCAGGATGGAGGATATTGACCTGTAAAGAAGTTGCGGGCTCAGCAGCCCACGCCGTGCCGCCCCCCCCCAGTCCCAGCATACTGAAAAACATAACCAGCGCCACCAGGCAGGTAATGATTTTCCTGCTAAACTTAAATACTCGTCTCGTCAATTGCATTGTTTTAAACTCCTCCTCTTTAATATTTATAAAAAATAAAGCCGGGGCGGCATCGTGAAAGGCAACCACCCCGGCAATCTGCTATTACCAAAGGCCCCCCTTTTCACAATGGAAGGCGTGCAGGTTTCCCCGGCGCGCCCTGTCGGCTTACCACCATGGCCCGCAGGCTTTAGCATGGCAAGCTCGGAGAGCAACAATATTTATATTTTTAATACTGGATAGATATACACAAGCACCCTTAATACTGCAGCATTACATTCTACACAGGTTTACCAAAACTTTTGCTATCATCTTCATTTTTTTTAAGACTTCACTTTTCACCAACAGACTAAATACATATTTACCACCCCGGCCACTGCAAGACCTTTAAAAACAGGCCGGGTATCAAAGATACCCCCCAACTTGAAGCACACGGCATAAAACAGTGGCTGCCTCCTCCCGTGTCGCTTTATCTTTAGGGACAAATTTATTGCCCGTCTCGCCCGTGGTTCCGCCCATTACCTTGCTTGCCGCAATAGCGGCCACTGCATCCCGGGCCCAGGGGGAAATCGTGGCCTGATCAACAAAATTGTTTTGCGAAGCAGCAGCGGGCAGTGCAAAAGCTTTGACGATCATTGCTGCCATCTGTTCGCGTGTAATTTCATCATCGGGGCCAAATTCAACAGCGCTGTAACCTTTGACAAAACCGCAGGCGACAGCCTTGGAAATATAATCTTTGGCCCAACTGTGGGCAGTATCCCCAAAAGCTGCCGGGCCACTGTCAAAGTCGCTGTTCACCCGCCCTAATTTTTCCAGCGTTTTGACCACCATGGTTACAAATTCCGCCCGGGTAACCGTCTTCTTGGGCAGAAAAGTGCCGTCCGGGTAACCGCTCAGTATGCCAAATTCCACCATTTGCCCAATATTCTTTTGAGCCCAACTGCCGGCAATATCCGTAAACAGTATAACGGGAGCCGCGGCGGAGGGACTGCCGTCCTCTTTCAGCACAGTAACAAAACAGGAGTCGCTAACAGAACCGTCTGCGGTCATGGCCTTGATAGTTGCCTTTCCCTCGCGCTTGGCGGTAACCAGTCCCTTGGTATCTACTGTGGCAACAGCAGCCTGATCCGAACTCCAAAAAATTGCGGCGTCTGTCGCATCAGAAGGAGTAAGCGTAACAGTTAGCTGTTTGGTGCCGTTGATTTTCAGGTTGCAGGAATTAACATTCAGTTTGATTTTGGTGAGAGGCACCGCAACAGAAACCACCTTGACATCGCAACCGGCTGTGAAAGAGCCCTCTGCTGTCGTCGCCGTAATCCGGGCAGTGCCCGTAGTTTTGGCCGTAACCAGCCCCCCGCTGTCCACCGCAGCAACAGCCGGCTTGTCGGCATTCCAGACAACACCCGTCTTTGTAGCATCATAAGGCTTTATAAGAGCTGAAAGCCTTTGTTTTTTTCCTTCAACTAGGGTTAAAGAAGCATAGTCCAGGGTGATTCCCGTCACTGCCACATGACTGTCTGTCACTGTAACAGCACAGGTTTTTGTTACTGCGGGGTTTTCAGCAGCAGCGGCGGTAATGACGGCCGTTCCGGCAGAAACCCCCGTAACCAGGCCGCTGTCATTTACGGCAGCGATTCCCCTGTCGCTGGAAGACCAGGAAACATCTTGATTGGCGGCTGCAGCAGGTATCACGGCAGCAGTAAGCCGGGCTGTCCCGCCCTTGGCAAGCTTAATAACTTCCGGTTCCAGATCAAGGCCGGTTATTGAAGAGGAGGGTAAATCAATGGGGCCGACATCCACCCTGTAGACCCAGCGGGCAAATTTATTGGCAGTGGATAGTTCAGGCGATTCTGATACCGCCCTTGCTTCCTCTGCGGTAATGCCCATGCAAAACCGGAACGACTCCTCACTGCTCATGTTCACACCGCCCTTAAGTTCCGCATCTGTTGCCCCTCTTTCCTGATACGAAGAAAAGGACAGCATGGGATCCACAGACACGGCGCCTTCCAAAGAAATCTCCTCAGGATCCTCCGGATCAAAGGTTTCCACCAGCTGTGGAAAATAATAGCGATCTTTGCCGTACAGATTTTCATAAGTATAATAATTAGGTTGATAGGGATACGGAGAGTCAGTAACATAAAACCGTAGTTGCTTGCCGGGTCCCCAGGCAATATTGGAATTATAGTTTTGCGCGGCATGCTCGATCAGTCTGTCAATTTTGACCCCTTGGGCCTTGGTGCCCACCGCCGCAGGCAGAGCATCAATCGTTGCATAACATTCGATCTCTGCTAAAGATTCCAGCTCCCCGTACGTATATTCGTGGACCGGCGTAGTGCTGCCATCGGGGTGGAAAATATTGACGACCAGCGCTGCGGCTTGATCGCTGTACCCCGTTTTAGCTAAAACCGGCAGGGGGGTGAGCAGCAGGCCGAGCATGAAAACCAAAAGGAGCCCTCTGCCTAAAATTTTTAGCCCTTTGCAATTACCGCTTAACATTTACATCCTCCTTAATTTTTATTTTTGTTTCGTCGTCCCTGTATTGTTTAAAGCGGGCAGCCGCCCCAAGGCAAAAGAGAACCAGAAACCCGGCCTGCATGTAAGGATATACAGTGCTAACTTCCTGGATGGCGGGCAATGCCACCGCCGTTGGAGACATTTCATACACCCGCCAGGGCTGAGCCCCGCCCTCCGGGTTTTTCCGGGTTTTATCCAAATCCTTTTTCAGATTTTCCTCTAAATTTTCTTTTGTATTTTCCTTCAGCGCTGCTACAGGCTTTTTTTGCTCCTTTATTTCTACGTTTTCTTCTTCATCACTGTTCCCGCTTGAATTTTCCGTTTCCTCGCTATTCCCCGGCATCTCTCCGTTTTCTGTCTCTGGCACTTCAGACCTTTGGGGAGAAAACAGGGCGACAGCAGTTTGGGGCGCCTCTGCCGGCAGCCCATTGATCACACATGAAGCGTTCAGGTCCCCTACCACGGTAGTAACGGTAATGGTAGCAGTACCTTCTGCCAACACTTTGATCTTTCCCCTGCTGTCCACCCTTACAATGGAGGGGTCACTTGATTCCCACTGCAGCCTTTGATCGGTAGTCCAATCCACAACACCAATTGCGGCATTTAATTGAAAGATGCTGCCCACCTCCAGCTTGAGAACTGTTTGATCCAGGGTAACCCCGGACGGGGGCGTGCCGCCAAGCATAACTTCAACGGCATGTATCCACTTGGCTGAACGGAAAGCCGTAGGAGTGCCGGTATCTGTCTGTCCAAAAATCAGGCGAAACCTGGTCTCTCCATCCATATTACTGAAATCCGGTTCCAGGCCAAAGCGCTGCCAGTTGTCCTCTAAGGTTAAAATAGCCTCCACCTCTTGGGCGCCCTCTGCCGCGCCCGGCACGGGTGTTGCCGTATCGTAATCCCAATTGGCAGGCAAGCGGGGGTAATAATAGCGCTTAACATCCAGCAGGTAGCTTTTTGGCATGCTTTCATACCAGGAGGTAGAAACATCTGAACAGTAAAAGTGAAAGGCCTCGACAGAGTTTACATCTATACCTGCCTCCTGCAAAATGTCGGTAATTTTTACACCAACAGCGCTGCTCAAAACCACAGCCGGCATACTGTCAATAAAAGTATAAGGTTGCCTCACCAGAGGCATTTGCCATAGTTCTTCCAGGGTGAAGACCTTTTTGGTGTGGTAGGGGCCGCCATAATAGCCGACCATAATTGTCAGGGTTTCTGCCGACACACCCTGTTCCCCCGATGTGGAACCGCCCGCCCGGCGGGCAGGTTTCTCCTCCGCTGCCGTTTCCGGGCCGGAAGCAACTTGTTCGGCAACAACCGGGGTTTCTGCCGAAACGGGCCGTAAATATTCGCCGTTAACAGCCGGGGTCAGGGCCGGAAGAATAAAAAAGAGCGCAAGTAATAATATTGAAAAGACTTTTTTTATAGCCAACCCACATTCCCTCCCCGGCAGGATTTTTTTCACCTGCATGAGTACCTTTCAGCACCTCTAAGCGCCCTTTAAAGATCTATATTTTCCTGGTGCCCGGCCGGTGCCCAAGCGCCGCCCACCCGTTCCCCAGGCGGCCTCCTGCAATAATTGCCTTTTATAAGGTTTACTAAGGCTGCTTCAGCTTCGTTTTTACCGGTCGGTCAGCATAAACAGCTGCCCTGTACCCGGGTCTTTGTAAACCGTGCCCATCTTTTCATAAAGCTCAGCCTGGCCTGCGGTTTCAAGCAGCTCATTCTGCAGATCCAAAATTTCAGTCACTTCTTGTCCGCGCTGCAGGTCAACACGTTCGCCGCTAGGACCCAGATCAATATTCCAGTAAACAGCCAAAGCAAGCATCAGACCGCAGGCAAAGACCAGCATGACATCCGCAATATTGACAATCCCCTCCAGGGGGTTAGTTTCCTGTGGCAGCCTGGACCTCCCGCATTTCCTGCTTCTTAGACCCCCGTTCACCGGTCATCACCTCCAACAGGCTCTCCAACAAAGCCTCCAAAGCACTTAAATAATCCTCATACCACCTTTTCCGCAGCCGGGAAATTACAAAGGCAACAACAGCGGCTGCCAAACCGGCAATCGTTGTATCAAAGGCAATAAGCAGAGAATCTGAAAGCAGTTTGATGTTACCCTGTCCCAAAGCAATCATGCCCGGGCCAAGTGGAACCAGCGTGCCCATCAAGCCGAACATAGGCCCCAAGCGGGCCACCAGATCGGTCCTGTTGGTTATTTTAGTATAATACAGCTCTTCGGCGGCTATTAACCGGCGTGCCAGGGCCTGCAGCGAGGCGGCAGGCAGGCTGCCGTATTTTAGCAACTCACTTAAGGCCGCTTTTTGACGCCGGGGCAAACGGCTGCTTTTTATTTCATTCCTGATCTCCACTTCATTTTTCCCCTGCAGGGCATTGATCAACGCCGGCACATCAACTTTCGGCCCCCGCCTCTCCATAATGATTTCCGTCAACAGGCCCCCTAGTTCAACCACCAACCAGGCCAGAAACAACAATAAAATGAAAATAGTCGGGATTAATAAACCCGTTGAGATAACATGCAGGGCCTCCTTCAGGGGTGTTAAAATAAGATCGGTCACTTTATCAGGACTCCTTTATTTATTTGTCGCATGTCGTTAGAGCGTCAAGAAAGCGCAAAGAAAAAAGTATAACTTGGCTGTCTTAATAAAAATCAAAGCCGGGCAAACACTGTGAAAAGTGAGCCGCCCGGCTTAAAATATGTAAAGCTCCCCTTTTCACAATGGAAGGCGTGCAGGTTTCCCCAGCGCACCCTGACGGCTTGCCGCCGTGGCCTGGTTGGCTTTAGGCTGGCAAGCTCGGAGAGTAACAATTATTTAATTTATAATGTGAAAAACTAGAAGACCTCTCTCGATCGCAATTTAAGAAACTATGTTTGGAACAATATATTTAGAATAACGGTTCCATATTTTTACGTAATAACCACTTCACAGTAATAGATTCTACATAATTTGAACAAACCCTGCAAACATCTGAAATATAAAAATATTATTCTATTGACCGGTTTCACATTGAAGGGTATTTTTCTTATAGCGGTCCTTTTCAGCAAGATATATTGCTGTACGCGTTTTATTAAATCATTTTTAGAAAGCACCTGTTTGTCATCACCTTTTTTAAAGTTGTTTCCTTGTCCCGGCTATTTCAGCATCTGCAGCCTTCGCACCCGGCGGGCCAGGGCATCCTG
The DNA here is from genome assembly GCA_050942615.1 of Dethiobacteria bacterium. GTDB lineage: Bacteria > Bacillota > Dethiobacteria > DTU022 > UBA8154 > JAAZMI01. Next base: position 6,205 of record JBMNNQ010000028.1, read on the forward strand.
CAGCGCTGCCGGGCTATTGGGCAGCCGGCCGGCGATAACCCTGTTGAGTAGATCGGCTAAAAACTCGCCCACCTGCGGGCCGCTGCCCAGGGCCCCGGCCACTGTGCCGCCGCTTATTTTTAGTTCTGCCACGTAAAAAGGCACCTCTGCCAAAACTGCGTCTTTTAATTTTTCGACCGCCCGCACTTTATGAAAGGCGGGGTCTACAATGCCGCCTGCCAGGTCGGCATAACGTAAAGTAAAAAGCTGGTGCACAGCCTCCTTCAATTCAGCCTGGGAGCCAAAGGAACGTGCCCGCCTTTTTAGCCAGCGGGTGATTACCGTCCGGTTATAAGGCAAAGCCACCATATGGTTTTTTACAAGCCAAACAACCCTCTGGCAGCGGTAATCCGGCAACCGAAGACGGGAAAGGATTCCTGCCGCCATTTCCGCACCAACCCGATCATGACCCCGATCCGCCAACCCGCCATATTTATTTTTTCCCCGCACTCCGGGCAGGCCCTTGGCCACGTCGTGCAGCAGAGCCGCCCAGCGCAGCGTCAGTTCCGGGGGTGCGGCCGCCACAGCAGCCAAGGTATGACCCCAGACATCAAAGCGATGAAAAAGGGGATTTTGCGGCAGGCCGCGCAGGCGCTGCAGCTCGGGCAGAATGGGCACACTGCTAGCCACACCTTTAACGCTGTTCCGGCAGGAGGCGCCGGCCAAACCTGAACGCACTAAAAGATCGAGCCCCCGGGAAGCCTGCGGGGCAATTAAAATCTTTTCCAGCTCGGCACAGACCCGTTCCACAGCCAGCCCGCCGATCCGATCAAGGGTTTCGGGGATCGCCTCCCATAGCTCTGTGTCAAGCTCAAAGCCCAACTGTGCGGCAAAACGCACCGCACGAAAGGGGCGCAGGGCATCTTCTGTAAAGCGCTCTGTCGCACAGCCCACCGTCCTGATCAGCCCCGCCGCCAAATCCTTTTGCCCGCCAAAAGGATCGATCAGCCGGCCGCCAAGATCCATAGCCATGGCATTCACGGTAAAATCACGGCGGGCCAAGTCGGCCTCAATGTTTGCCGCAAAAGAAACCCCGGCCGGCCGGTGGCTGTCCCGGCCATACCACTCCGTGCGGGCAGTGGCCACCTCTATAGGCTTGCCCCGTACAATGAGCATGATTACACCAAAGGCCTTGCCCGCGCCCTTGGCCTGCCAACCATAAAGGACTGCCATTTCCTGCACCAAGCCGGGTGGCGCCGTCGTCACAACATCATAATCCTCCGGCTGCCGGCCCAAAAGCAGATCCCGGACCGCACCCCCCACAAGATAAGCCTCAAAACCGCGCCCTTTCAAAGCACTAATTACCTCCAAAGCTGAAACACGCACATCCTTCCCCCCTGTCAATCCCACCAACCACGGGGATATACCCTGCCGTCCAGGCCCACTGCGCGTCCACTGCGCAACCATGGGAACGTACCTGGGGAACGTACCTGCCGGCTGGTGCGGTTATTAACCCTTAAACTATCACACTGCCCTAAAAACTGTCTTCTTTCTTGATTTTAAGGCTTATTTATTATAGCATGGTCATGGTGTTTTTTTCCAGGCCCGGTTGTGTAAAACCTGCCCGCCCGCCGGTAGCTGCCAGTACTTTTCCCGGCCCGGGCTTTGCAAAACATAAACACATCTTCCAGTCCCTATACCAACGCACTGACATGTAAGCACCGGTATTGCCTGTATAAATCACGGCTGAAAGTGAACTGCCCGGCTATGGTTTTACCTTGCCGGCCCCGCTGCCTGCCGGCATTTTACCGAGGGCAGGCTGTACAAAACTATAGCCGGCACAAGTGAAAGGCAAATACAGATGTCTTTACCTTGCCACCAAAGGCTAAAACGTTTATCATTGACTAATTATTATTTTTTGTGTTATAATAACCCACATGCACAGGAAATACAAAATAAAAAATAATTCAGGGAGGTTTTACCATGGGTAAAGATTTAAAGGGCACAAAAACAGAAAAAAATTTGTGGGAGGCCTTTGCCGGTGAATCACAAGCGCGAAACAAGTACTCCTACTTTGCTTCTGCCGCTAAAAAAGAAGGTTATGAGCAGATCTCAGCCATTTTTACCGCTATAGCAGAAAATGAAAAAGAACACGCCAAAATTCATTTTAAACTTTTGGAGGGTATCGGCAGCACACTCGAAAACCTGGAGTCCGCTGCAGCAGGTGAAAATGAAGAATGGACAGAGATGTACCCGCGCATGGCCCAGGAAGCGCGTGCCGAAGGCTTTGATGAAATTGCCGCTATTTTTGAAGGCCTGGTAGAAATTGAAAAAGAACACGAAAAGACATATAAAAAGCTGCTGTCCAATTTAGAAAGCAGCACCGTTTTCGCCAGAAAAGAAGCGGTCCAGTGGGAATGCCGTAACTGCGGCTACCTGCATACAGGCACCACAGCACCGGAGGTCTGTCCGGTATGCGACCATCCCCGGGCATACTTTGAAATCAAGGCTGCCAATTACTAGCAACAGCAACCGGGGGGACAGCCCTTTGGTACTGTGCTAACTACAAGGTACGGCAGGCTGTGTAAAAAATATTTCTGGAAAATAAAATCCCAATCTGAACTTGTTTAGGGGCCGGGTTTTGGGAGCCTGTGATCTGACTGGCATAATGTTTAAACAATTTTACCCACTTAGAGGTACATCGCCACTTTTGGGGGAACTTTTTACACAGTCTGACGTCCCCCCGGCCCGCTTGGCTATTTTTCAAATCTGTTTAAAAAGGCACGGGTGCGTTTATTTTTAGGGTTGCCGATTACCTCTGCAGGGGGGCCTTCTTCCACGATGATGCCACCGTCGATAAAGATGATATGGTCGGCAACATCCCGGGCAAAGTTCATCTCATGGGTGACGATCACCATGGTCATCTGTTCGGCGGCCAGGTCTTTAATCACCTTCAAAATCTCCCCGATCAGCTCCGGGTCCAGGGCAGAGGTGGGTTCATCAAAAAAAAGCACCTTGGGATTCAGGGCCAAGGCCCTGGCAATTGAAACCCGCTGCTGCTGGCCACCCGACAGTTGGTAAGGGTAGGCATCCGCCTTATCTGATAAAGACATTTTTTCCAACAGTTCCCGGCCAAGGGCCATCGCTTCCGTCCTGCTTTTCCTTTGTACAGAAAGCGGCGCGTCGATCACGTTTTTGAGTACGGAATAGTGTGGAAAAAGGTTGAAATTTTGGAAAACAAGGCCATAATAGCCCTGTATTTTTTTCAACTGCTTGGGAGACGCCAAAACTGCATTGCCTTCTGCATCGGTTGTTACCGCATGCTCACCCAAATAGATTAGCTCACCGGCATCCATTGTTTCCAGCAGGGTTGCACAGCGCAGCAGGGTGGATTTGCCGGAACCTGAAGGCCCGATAATGGCCACCACCTGCCCCTCCTTCACATCCAGAGAAATATCCCGGATGACCTCTAAATCGCCAAAGCTTTTTTTTAAATTTTTAATTTCAAGGTACTTCTTATTATTCTTGTTTGGCAACTTTCCTACCCCTAAAAATTATTTTTTTTATTTAAAATAGCTGAATTTTCTTTCCAGCCATTCCATAGTCATCGCTACAATAAAATTGAATACATAATAAAATATGCCGGCAGAGATAAAAGGCAGCATGGAACCCTGGGCAGAAGCGATGGCTTTGGCAGCTGTAAACATCTCCCCCACAGAGATCACAAAGGCCAGCGAGGTGTCCTTGATCAGCGTAATGACCTCATTGGTAACCGGCGGCAGGATACGTTTGACAACCTGTGGCAGAATGATTTTAATAAAGGTTTGAGTTTTATTGTAGCCCAACACCTGGGCGGCTTCGTACTGCCCCACCGGCATGGATTCAATGCCGGCCCGGTAAATTTCTGCAAAATAGGCAGCGTAGTTCAATACAAAACCAACGATCACCGCTAAAAAACGGTTGGGGGTCGGCAGCTTAAAAATATAATAAGGCCCAAAATAAACCACCATTAACTGCAGGATCAAAGGCGTACCGCGTAGGATTGAAATATAAACCTTGGTAACATTTTTGATAACAGAATTTTCGGACATACGGCCAAAGGCCACAAGCAATCCCAAAGGAAGAGAAAAAATTAGGGTGAGAACAAATATTTCTACAGAGATTAACATGCCTTCGCTTAATTTTAACAGCAATACAGGCAAGGTCACAACAAGTACCCCTCTTCCCCCCGCCATTGCGGGATAAAAGAAAGGGCTATCTCAACAGGGACAGCCCTTTCCTTTTTTTAATAACCTTTACTTCCAGCTGCGGGCCCCATTATTTCCCAATGGTAGTGATGTCCTTACCAAACCATTTATCAGAAATGGCAGCCATCGTGCCGTCGCCGGCCATTGCTTCCAGGGCAGCCTGTACCGTATCCCTTAAGGCTTCATTGCCTAACAGGAAGCCGACACCATAATCTTCGGGAGACAATGTTTCATCCAATATTACCAGGTTGTCCCCTTTGATTTCAATATAGTAATTGGCAAAGGTATCATCCATAGCCACAACATCCACAGCACCGGCTTCCAAGTCCATCAGCGCTGTATTATAATCGGCAGCCGTTAAGTATTCGCCAAAGGTATCCTTGAGGTCGGGCTTTTCTTCCAACGCCTTGTCTGCACTGGAATCGACCTGGGCCATCACTGTTTTACCGGCCAAATCAGCCAAGTCGGTAATCCCGGCATCGGCCCGCACCACAAAAACCTGGTTGTTGGACATATATGGAGCGGTCCAGGTATACTGATCTTCGCGCCCGTTGATGGTAAAACCGTTCCAGATGCAGTCGATATTTTTGGTAGAAAGCTCCATATCCTTGGCATCCCAGGCGATGGGCTGCAAAACAACTTCTAACCCTAAACGATCGGCCACCTCAGCAGCCAGCTCCAAGTCAAACCCGGTAAATTCCCCGTCATCACCGACAAACCCCATCGGCGGGAAGTTCTGGTCAAACCCGACAATAAACTTGCCCTCCACGGCTGTCGCCACTTCACCCGGTTCGGTACCTGTTTCGGCACCTGTTTCAGCACCGGGGTCTTCACCCGGATCTTCCTGCTCCGCAGCCGGTGTACAGCCAAATACACTACACACCAACAGCAGCGAAAGCAGCACCAACAAAATTCTTTTCCCCACGTTAAGTAACCCCCTCTTATATATTTTTTTAACCTTTAGTATTCTATCAGATTAACATGCCAAAGTAAATCATGGGGGCAGCTTTTCTAACCAAAAAACATCCTTAAAATTGTGGACAAACCGGGAAGGAATCCCCTGCACAAGCTGCGGATAGACCGCCAGGAAATAAAACCTGTTTTTCCAGAAACAACGGTACAACCATTGTGTTAATTCGAAAGCATTAACCCTTAATTCACCCTTTTTTCGCCTTGCTTCCATGCTTTTAAGCGATTTTTTTCTTTTCTTTATTTTTTTATAATTATAATAGATTATCATAGATCTATAAATAGTCTGCGGTAGAAGGTGGTGGTAGGCAGAGGTTCCGGCAAAAATTAGTTGCAATATGGGGTACTGTGTCAAAAATTAAACTATGTGTTTCTTCAAATTACCGCAAAAACAACAAACCATGCACAGCAAGGATGTTTGTTGTTTTAGTAACACAACAATTACCCAGAGCTATAAATTGACCTAGGGGGTGTTGGCAAATGAGATACGCGGAAACAGGGTATAACCTGGAGGTTGACCTGTCAACCGGAAATATTGAAAAGGTAGAAACTGATCCTAAGCTAATGGAAACCTTGCTGGGGGGTCTGGGCACAAGCGTTAAGTTACACTGGGATAGGACTCCCCCAGAAACCAAAGCCTTTGACCCTGAAAACCTATTAATCTTCAGTACCGGCCTGCTGGTGGGCACACCGATGTACAGCTGTAACCGTACTTTGGTCACCACTGTTTCTCCCCAGACAAATTTACTTTGCTATCCCATGGCGGGGGGATTCTGGTCGGCAGAACTGAAATATGCCGGTTACGACAAAATTGTCATTCGCGGCAAGGCCCCAAAATTAGTTTATTTATGGATAAACAACGATCAGGTAGAAATACGTGATGCCACCCATCTAAGGGGAAAAGGTGCTGTAGAGGTCCAGGAACTGATCCGGGAGGAATTAAATGAACCAAGAGCACAGATCTCTGCCATCGGCGTGGCTGGTGAAAACAGATGCTTTACAGCGTCTATTGAACAGTCCAGATCGAGCGCCAGCAGGGGCGGCGCCGGCGGTGTGATGGGGGATAAAAACCTAAAAGCAATTGCTGTGCGGGGCACAAAAGACATCTATCTTCATGACGGTGCCAAATTTATGGAGCATATCGAAGAGGTCAGGGCCTATATCAGACATCGGAATGAAAACCCCCTGCCAGGAGTGCCGGCAATTTTATCCGGGATCGGTTCTCCACAGGAAATGCTCCATATTGATGAAAAATGGCATACCGAAAGTTTTGCCTGGGGAAACGCCCGGACGAGAAGAAGGGATTTCTGGACCCCGGAAATAGCAAAACAATGGGCCGAATCGCAAGGCAGTGCCATTAAACGGCTGATCAGCTGCTTTAACTGTTCACAGCAATGCGGGGCATTAATCGCCTTCCAAGACGTTCCCCGCTATATGATGAAATGTTTTTCCAAGCTGACCTATGCCATGGCTGCTTATGTGGAAGACCTGGATTTTACCTGGAAAATCTGTGAACGTGCCTTTAACTACGGCCTGGACTCCTTCTCCACCCCGCAGATATTGGCCTTTGGCTTTGAACTGCGCGACGCCGGCATTCTTTCCGAAAAGTACTTTGAAGGTTGCCCGGAAGATAAGGAAGGCAGGTTCTTCTGGCTGCTGGAAAAGGTTGCCCACCGGGACGGCATCGGCGACATTTTAGCTGACGGCACTTATTGGGCAGCCCGCAGAATCGGCAACGGTGCAGAGGCATTTGACCATAACACCATTAAGAAGCATGAACAGATGAACATCAAATTAGGCATGATGGACCCGCTTTACCTGCTGATGTATTCCACCAACGAAAAAATGAGTATTCCCCAGATTGAAGGAAACTGGCCCCAATTGCCTTTCCCCACCAGGGAACAAAGGGAAGAATTCGTCAAAGACTGGGTCCACCTTCCTGATGAAAAATTTAAAAAATATTTTGTGGATTGGGAACTGCGCGGTGAATTTGCAAACCCGCATTACCCCACGCCCCAAATCGCCAGTGAAATTGTGGATTGGATGGAAACACTGCACAATGTTGATGATGCCATCGGCCTTTGTGCCGGCATGGGCTCATTCTGCCTGAAGCCTCCTTACCATATCCATAATTACCCGAAATTAATTTCAGCAGCTACCGGCATGGACTTGGATGAAGAAAGCCTGACCCAAATAGTCCACAGAAGCCGTAACCTGCACCGAGCCTTTAACAACGTCAGAGGCCTGCGCCGGATAGATGAAAAACCGCCCGAGGATAACTGGAAATATAGATTTCCTGAACTTGAAGCAGAAATCTTATCCACGTACTACAAATTCAAGGGCTGGAACAACGACGGCATTCCTACCAGGGAAAGACTGGAAGAGCTCGATTTGGCATATGTAGCCGACGACTTGGAAAAGAGAGGGATATTAAAAAATGGCCAAGATAAAAAAGATAATTAAAACAATCAGGGTTGATGCGGATAAATGCAATGGCTGCCGGGCCTGTGAAGTGGTCTGTTCCGGCTTTCATGCCGACCCGAAGTGGAGCACCATCAACCCGGCAAGATCCCGCATCCAGGTGATTACCGACAGAATGAAGGATATCTGGTTTCCGGTATTCGCCGGTGAATATACCCCGGCTGAATGTGCAGGCAGGAACATATATGAAATTGATGGCAAGGAATATGATGAATGCCATTTTTGCAGGGCCTCCTGTCCTTCGCGGGATCTCTTCAAAGAGCCGGATTCCGGTCTGCCATTAAAATGCGACATGTGCGAAGACGACCCGCCGCAGGAAGAACCGCTTTGCGTGCAGGCCTGTTTAAACGACGTCCTGGTCTATGAAGAAAGAGAAGAAGAGGTCGATGAAGAAGTTGTCCAGGAAGAAATGGAAATCGGGATCAAGTCATTGATTGACGAATACGGTCTGGAAAACCTGGTGGATACAGTGTCCCGCTTATTGCAGAAAGAAGAACAAACATCAAGCTAAAGGAAGGGATTGAAATTATGGAAACTGAAGCTCCCTTCAAAGAAATTGTTGAAGAAATAAAAGAATTTGGTGGGGAGGCCATCAAATATTGCTATCAATGTGGAAAATGCGACACAGTTTGTCCCTGGAACAAGGTAACAAACTTCAGTGTGCGCAAGCTAATCCGAGAGGCTACATTTGGTTTTCCGGAAATAGATCGTGAAGAGGTTTGGCGTTGTACCACCTGTAACCGGTGTGTCGAAGCCTGCCCCAGGGACGTAAGGCAGGTGGAAGATATGGTTGCCATGCGCAGGATGGCTGTGGGATACGGCGTTTCCCCCTCCTTCCTGCGTATGGTCCGTTCCGCCACCGCAGGCCTGGCCGCCGAAGGCAACCCCTTCGTCGAAGACCGGGGCAATCGGGCCGCCTGGGCAGAAGGACACAACGTGCAACCATTTACCGAAGAAATGGAGATTCTTTATTTTCCCGGCTGTTTCCCCAGCTATGATGCGCGGCTACAAAATGTGGCCCGGGCCACAGCCAACATCCTGCACAAGGCCGAAGTGGAATTTGGCATCCTGGGCACCAAAGAAAATTGCTGCGGGGAAAGCATCCGCAAGGTAGGCAATGAAGATCTTTTCAAAACTTTAGCCAAAGAAAACATCAAAACATTTATCGAAAACGGCGTAAAAAGAATCCTTGTCTCCTCACCTCATTGCTATCACACCTTTAAAAACGAATATCCGGAATTTATGGTAAACTTTGAAATTGTGCATATCACCCAGTATCTACTTGAACTTATTAACGCAGGCCGGCTGCAGATCGACAAGGAATATGCAAAAAAAGTCACTTACCACGATCCTTGTTACCTGGGCCGGCACAACAACGTCTATGATGAACCAAGAGAAATCCTGAAAAAAATACCCGGTTTGGAACTGATAGAAATGACTGAATCACGGGAGGAAAGTCTTTGCTGCGGCATGGGTGGCGGCAGGATTTGGATTGACACTGATATGGAAGAAAGATTTTCCAACCTGCGGGTGGAAGATGCTGTAAATTTAGGGGCTGAGATTTTGGTGACCGCCTGCCCCTACTGCATTGATGCCCTGGAAGACAGCAGGTTGGGCCTGGGTTACGAAGATACCATACAGGTTCTGGATATCACAGAGATCCTCCAGGAGGTTATTTAAAGGAGCCGGGCTGGGATACCAGACGCCATAGCGGACACATAAAACCTGATGAGGTGATCGTAAAGTGGAAGGAGAAGTATTGCTTAAGGAAAAAATTCGGCTACTAAGAGAACAACTGGGCAAGAAAAATTTTGGCGACGTTTTGATTGTTG
>JBMNNQ010000145.1:0-2886 GCA_050942615.1 Dethiobacteria bacterium
AACCTCACGGTAAAGATCCTGATACGTTAACACCCGCGAATCACCAAGTTCGCCTTCAAAGATGAGGGCAGCCTTGTTCTTCCGCCAGCCTGTAACATGCCGATCCAGGCAATTATAGGCAGCATTCAGTTTTCCGCCATTGAACCAGGTCCAGTGGTAAGAAGCAGCTTCACTTTCATCCAAAACCGTATCCCATGCCTTAAACCAGGAAATACCTTTGCTCATTTCCCCCCAAAAATCTTCAATGCCCTGTTCGGCCAGAACCTGCAATTGCTCCGCTGTTTTTTTTGCTTTTTGACTTTCTAAAGGGTTGATAATATCCCCGCTGCCTGCAGGTATATTTTTTTTGCTTTCCCCCATTTTTTTACCTCCAAAATCGAAATTTATGAAGCTTGAACTGTTGCCCAGAAGCTACTGACCTCTAAATTAGAAGTTTTTCATGCACCACCACCATTAACATCATATTCAGTAGGTTCCACCAATTCTGACAACTATGCACACACCGACCCCACGCCGGGAAAAATGAAGGAAGAGTTTGGGTATATATTATATTATGAATATTTATAATTTATTAACACTACCTGCCGCACTTTTTTAGAATATATTTTGCATTTAACTTAGAAAAAGTGGAAACCCGGTTTTCCAGAGCGACGCGCTACGGTCCTTAAAAGAACAAATACCCGCAAAAGTTGAGGGTATCTGCACTAAATATGACGTTATATCCAGATATGTAACAGGGGAATATTGTGTTTATTAAAAAAGGGCGATCAAAAGACCGCCCCCGCAATTTGTATGCTCAGGTTTCTCAATATAAACGCTAGCAGCCCGCACTAAAAAGTGCGGGCTGCTAGCAGGATTTTTTTTATAAGATTTTATGATACCTTCCTGACATCAATTAACACCAAGTTTAAAAGATGCAGGGAATTGCTGCTGTACTTTAACGTTGGCCCAGCTCCTTCATTTTAGCCAGGGTTTCACCGACAGCTGCGCCAAAGTCAGCCACTTCTTCCGGTGTAAAGTTTAAAAGCTCCAGACGTTCGGCATCAATGCCAACATCCTCCAGAATGCCTTTCACCCGGCTGACACGCTGCTTGGCCCAGTATAACGTTTTTTGGAAGGGACAGGTGTTGCCATCACTTTCAGCACAGCCGGCAACGATTACACTGTCTGCACCCAGTTCAAAAACCTTCAGCATGTGGGTGGTATCAATCTTGGAAATACAGGGGAATTTGACAACTTCAACATTAGCCGGTTTACCGGCCACAAAGCCTTCATTAAATTCCGGCAGGGCATAGGCACCCAACCCACAGGCCAGGACCACCACGGAGGGCTCACCGTTTTTAGCGGCCACCAGGTTTTTAACAGCGGGCTCCAGCTTTTCTTCCGCTTCGGCAATATAGGGGGTCCGGAATTCAATCGCCAGGTTGGGACACACCGTGAGGCAGAGGCCGCAGGCCTGACACTGGTGATCGCGAATCATCAGATCACCTTCGGCACTGACCACGGGCACATTGTAAGGACAAGTCCGCAGACAGGTCAGGCAATCAGCACATTTTTCCACCACCCGCTCCGCCCCGGCGGCACATCCCAGGCAGCGCATACTTTCCCAAACCGCCATGGCCATGGTATAACCTTTTTCCACCGGCTTGAAATTATCGGCACGTTCTGTGGGGGCAAGCATGGGGATGGCATGCCGATCAATTTTCTTAACTTTTTCGGCAACATCGGCAGCCAATTCCGGCAGGGGCTCATCTTCCACGACCATCGCGGTGTGGAAAGATTTTCCTTCTAGAAAGTTCTGTACGGCCAGCGCGGCAATCTTGCCGTTTGCCATGGCCTTGACCGCCGTGGTGGGCCCGATTGCAATTTCCCCGCAGGCAAAGACGCCTTCCTCAGGGGTCTGCATGGTCTCCGGATTAAAGCCTCCCAACCGGCCGCCGTCAACAGGCACACCGGCCTTGCCCACCGCTTCCAAATCGGAAGCCTGGCCGATAGCAAAAATTACAGTATCGCCGGTCAAAGTAGTTAAGGTATCCTCATTATAGCAGGGGTTGAATCTTCCGGTGTCGTCAAAAACAGCGGCACATTCTTTCAGCTCCAACCCCACAATTTTATCATTTTCAATTTTAACTGCTTTCGGCCCCCAGGAGGGGTTCATTTCCACGCCCTCTTCCTGGGCTTCCTCAATTTCCCAGGGGAAGGCAGGCATTTCCGCCGCCGATTCCAGGCAGGCCAGCTTGACTTTGGCCGCACCGCAGCGCACCGCAGAACGGGCCACGTCCATGGCCACGTTACCACCGCCGATGACAACGACCTCCCGCCCGTCCAGCCTGAAGTTATCACGCTTGGCCGCCCTTAAGAATTCAAGGGCCAGCAGAATATCCTTATGATCCGCCCCGGGAATAGGCAAACCGCGGCTGGCCGTCAGGCCGACAGCAATAAGTATGGCTTTAAAACCCTCTTTTTTAAGACTTTCCACATCACAATCGGTACCGAATTCCACTTCGGTTTTGAATTCCACACCGATATTTTTCAAGTTTACAATATCCTGTTCCACAGTTTCATCTGGCAGGCGGTAAAGGGGGATAAAATTGCGGGGGGCGCCGCCCAAATATTTTTCACGTTCAAAAACAGTAACCGCACAACCCTGCAGGGCTAGGTCAAAAGCAGCAATCAACCCCGCCGGCCCGGAACCGATGATGGCAACTTTTTTCTCAGGATCAATTTCCGCCCCGGAGGGAAAATCAGCCTTGCCAAATTCCACCGCCGCTCTTTTTAAACCGCGGATGGAAAGAGGTTCATCCACATTCTGACGCCGGCACTCGTCCTCACAGTGATGGGCACAGATCGTCCCGCACACAGCCGAAATGGGGTTGGCTCTTTTAA
>JBMNNQ010000120.1:0-3739 GCA_050942615.1 Dethiobacteria bacterium
CAACCAAATGGGGGATTATTGTAGTTGGCCTTGCAATCGGTGTTTTGGCGTCGTTGTTGCAGTTTTGGGGTAACCCGGCAAATATGGGCATCTGCGTAGCTTGTTTTGTGCGTGATATTACAGGTGCGCTGGGGTTGCACCGGGCACCGGTAGTACAGTACATGCGCCCTGAAATTATTGGTTTTGTACTTGGTTCGTTTGCGGCGGCATATTTTTTCAAAGAATTCCGGCCCCGGTTGGGATCTGCACCGCTTGTCCGGTTTATTTTAGGGTTATTTGCCATGATTGGCGCTCTTTTATTCCTGGGCTGTCCATGGCGGGCCCTGTTGCGTCTGGCCGGCGGTGATTGGAATGCCATTCTGGGTTTGCTGGGTCTTGCAGCAGGCATCTGGGCGGGAACCATGTTTCTGAAAGGCGGCTATAACTTGGGCGCTGCTCACAAAACATACACATCTGCGGGGTGGATTTTCCCCGTCGTGATGGCCGGTTTTTTGGTTCTGATGCTCCTTAATCCAAAAATTGCGGGAGAGCCACAAAGTGGCGTTCTTTTTTATAGTATAGAAGGCCCGGGTTCCATGCATGCGTCCCTGCTCATATCACTTATTGTAGGGTTGGTGATCGGTTTTTTGGCCCAGAAAAGCCGGTTTTGCACTATGGGGGCGATCAGGGACCTGATTTTGTTTAAACAGACCCATTTATTTGCAGGGATTGTCAGCCTGACTTTTGCTGCTTTTGCAACTAACCTGGCAATTAACCAGTTTAGTCCCGGCTTTATGGGACAACCTGTTGCCCATAGTATGCATTTCTGGAATTTCGCCGGTATGGCCCTGGCCGGTCTTGCTTTTACGTTGGCCGGCGGTTGTCCGGGCCGCCAACTTTTTTTATCGGGAGAGGGGGACGGCGATGCCGCTGTATTTGTAATCGGTATGATCGCCGGGGCAGCTTTTGCCCATAATTTCGGGCTGGCCAGTTCCGCCCATGGTGCCACCCCGGCCGGGATGATCGCTTTTGTGGTGGGGACGGCAGTCTGTTTGCTAATTGGGTTTACCATGCAGGAAACATTTTAGGAGGGAGCAAATATGAGCAATATCGTCGATGCTAAGGGGTTATCGTGTCCCCAGCCGGTTATAATGACCTTGAATGCAATTAAAAAAGTCAAAAAAGGCAGCATTGAAGTGGTGGTCGATACAGATACAGCCAAGGAAAATGTTAGCCGCGCCGCCAATTCCCAAGGCTGGGAAGTGGTAGAAATTCTACCGGAAGATGAAGGCTACAGGCTGACCATCAGGAAGGAAAGCTGAAACGTTTAATAACAACTGCAGCCCGGAAAGGAACTGTATTTAATGGATTTTCACCAGTTAAGGATTTTTATAGAGGTGGCCCGGCAGAAAAGTTTTTCCCGGGCAGCAGAAAAAATTTTCCTGACCCAGCCCACGGTCAGCGCCCACATTAAAGCTTTGGAAAATGAGGTGGGGACGCCCCTGCTGGATCGTGACCAGCGGGAACTGCAGTTGACCGGCGCGGGGAAGGTTCTTTTCCAATATGCCCAGCAGCTGCTGGGCATCAAAGAAAAGGCCCTTTTTGCCATCCAAAAAGAATACAGGATTATTAAGGGCCACCTGGAGATAGCGGCCAGCAGTGTGCCCGGTGCTTATATCCTGCCCGGGCTGATGCAGGGTTTTCTCGAAAAATATCCCGGGGTGACCTTTGCGGTCATGCTGCGTGACACCCGACAGGTTTATGAAAGTATCAGTGATTATACCTATGATCTGGGATTTGTGGGGGAACCGGCCCGTCCAGACGGGCTGGCACAGATCAAACTGCTAAAAGATGAGCTGGTGCTGGTGGCTGCCCCGGGAACCTGTCTACCGGGTGAAAAACCTTCACAAATAGAAAATAGTGCGAAGGGGAAGAAAAAGCAGGAAATGGTATCAGTAGGCAGGGACAGCAGCAGTTTTCCTGAACATAGACGGGAACCTGTTTTTCAGCTTTTTGAACTTGTTTTAACGTCCGGTACAAACCGTGAAAAGTTTCTGCAAACCCCTTTCATTATGCGGGAACCGGGTTCAGCCACCCGGGATGTTTTTGAAAATGCCCTGCAAAGGTTTTACGGCCAAAAAGAGGTAGCTTTGAACGTAGTTGTCTACCTGGAAAGCCAGGAAGCGATTAAGGAGGCCGTCAAAACCGGGCTGGGGGTAACAGTTATTTCCCGCCGGGCTGTGAAAGAAGAATTAGCTAATGGACTATTGAAAGGATACCGGTTGCCGGATCTCTTGCTGGCACGAAGTTTCTACCTGATTTACCGCAAAAACCGCATTTTTTCACCCCTGAGCCAGGCCTTCCTGGACCACTGTGTCAACCATTTTGCAGCCGCTGATGAAGAGAACGGGCCCTAGGCGGAAGTGGAATGGAAAGTCATTTGGTTACCTTACATCCGGCAAAAACCATTGCCAAATATGCTGAATGTTTTAGGGGAAAAGTTGATATTTGCCTTACGGTTAAACCGTATTATTTATATGACAAACCCTGCCATGTTACCCAGGAAAGCGGCGCAGGAAAAGCAATCACAGGTAGTTCTAACTTTACCGTTAAAATACGGTTATACCTTATGACAGGGAATCTGTGATCCTTCATTAAATGGTTTTTGTTGCACTTACGGTCCTGGCAATTTTATTCCCGCCCAGGTTTTTGAATCTGGGCCCCCGTATTGCTGTCAATGTAGTAATTATCCTGGTATAAAAGTTCTGAAATGGGCAGTATTTCATAGCCCTGTTCTTTTATATTGCTGATAATTTCCGGCAGGGCTTCCACTGTATAAAGGCCGTTATTGTGGAAAAGAACAATGGCACCGGGGTGCAGGTTTTCAGTGACCCTTTTGACCATGGGTTCTTTGCCCAGTTCCTGCCAATCCAGGGAATCGATACTCCATTGGATGGTTCGGTAGCCGGCTTTTTCAGCAGTGGTGAGCACGTTGTTGTTATATTCGCCAAAAGGGGGGCGAAAAAGGTCGGGCCGTTTTTTGGTCAGCTCAAAGATCATTTTGCCGACCTTGTTCAGCTCTTCCTTAATTTCTTCTGCTGCCAAACTGTTCAGGTGTGGGTGAGTGAAGGTATGGTTGCCAATTTCGTGTCCTTCCTCAGCGATTTTTTGGACCATCTCCGGGTATTTTTCGACCCAGAAGCCGGTCAGGAAAAAGGTTGTTTTTAAATTGTGTTCTTTTAAAACTTTTAAAATTTCCGGCGTATAAGAAGCTCCCCAACAGGCATCGAAAGAGATGGCTACTTTTTTAGCGGTCGTATCAACGTAATAAATCGGTACCAGTCTGGCTTGGCCCCCTGTAAGAGGGATGGTTAGGTTTTGTGTAAAAAAAAGCCAGGCTAGAACAGCCAAAGCCGGTATGGCTATCCAGATTATTTTTTTCAACTTTTTTTTACCAATAAAAAAAAGTCCCCGCAACTTACGCATACAATTACCCCCTTTTAATATTTATATTAATTTTAATACAGTTACAATCATCTGCCATTTAACCCCAAACGCTATTATCAGCGGCCGGGCCGTCTGTTTAATATTTGTAAAATTTAGGCATGGGGAGACATGGTCTGGAATAAAATTACTGTTACGGAATCCCTATTTTTATTTTTATGCCCGGTTATTTACAGATATGAAATACTTTTGGTCAAATATAAAAAATAGCCAAACACCGGTTATAGATGAACGGGCAGTTTTAGCAAAGAAAATA